>JABSPI010000210.1 GCA_013214365.1 Erythrobacter sp. | reverse complement strand
GAAGCCGACCATCCGCGCGCCACCCGGCAAATTCACAAAGTGTCCTCGCGCCGGGCGCTGTTTGTTGCGGTGCTGCTGCACGACATCGCCAAGGGGCGCGGCGGCGACCATTCGGTGCTGGGCGCTGAAGTGGCCAAAACGCTGTGCCCGCGCTTTGGGCTCGACAAGAAAGAGACCGAACTGGTCCAGTGGCTGGTGCTGCAACATTTGTTGATGAGCTCAACCGCGCAGAAACGCGACCTCACCGATCCCAAAACGATCGAGGATTTCGTCACCGAGGTGAAAACGCTCGACCGCTTGCGCAATCTGGCGATTTTGACCGCTGTTGATATTCGCGCGGTGGGGCCGGGCACGTGGAACAGTTGGAAAGGGCAATTGCTGGGCGAATTGTATGATGCAGCCCAGGAACGCTTGCGGCTGGGCCATATGCGCCATGGCCGCACCGAGCGGGTCGCCGCGCGCAAACGCGACACCTGCCGCCTGCTGGGNGAGAAAGCCTATCTGGTTGAGGAAGTCGGCGAATATCTGGCCGATGCCTATTGGATTGCCGAACCCGAAGACATCATTGCCAAAAACCTGATCCAATACGAGGAGGCACGCCGGATCGAGGAGCATTTATCGATCCATTGCGAGGTTGATGAAGAACGCGGTGCCACTCTCGTCAGCGTGATCGCGGCCGACCATCCCGGGCTGTTTTTCCGTATTGCCGGCGGTATTCATCTGGCGGGGGCCAATATTATCGATGCGCGCATTCACACCGCGCGCAATGGCTATGCGATCGACAATTTCCTGGTTCAGGACATGCACGCGCAACCCTTCCGCGAAGAGCAACAGATCGCCCGGCTGAAAAAGGGGATCCATGACGCGCTGTTCGCGCAGATCGAATTGGTGCCCAAATTGGCCGCGCGCCCGCTCTCGCATTCGCGCGCCGAGGCATTTGCCGTCGATCCGGAGGTCAATTTCGACAATCTGGCCTCCAATCACTTCACTGTGGTCGAGGTCACCGCGCGCGACCGGCCCGCTTTGCTCAACCGCTTGGCGCACGCGCTCTATACGGCCAATTTGATTGTCCATTCCGCCCATATCACCGCTTACGGGGAAAGCGTGGCTGACACGTTCTATGTCACCGACCTGACGGGGGCGAAAATCAGCGCGCCTGCGCGCCTCGCTGAGATCGAAACCGTTTTGCTTGCCGCGGCCAGCGATGAACGCCAGCGCGAGCATGAAGCGGCCTAATTGCAACACATTTGGACCAGTTGCCCCTCAGAAATGCTAGAATAGGTTGCAATAGGTGAACTGATCACTATTGGCACTGCACCCCTATTTTAAGACATAACTGAGAGAGTCACTTAAATGAACTTTTCCCCCCGTATGCGCGGCGTTGCCGCGCTGCTGCTTTGCTCGGCTGCCGCGACCCCCTTCGCGGCATCGGCACAGACCGCAGAAACCACCGATACTGAAGAGCGCACCAGCACGCTCGACACGATCGGCAACATCATCGTCACCGGCACCAAAACCCAGGACCCGGAAAACGTGCAGGACGTGCCGCTGGCCGTCACCGCGTTCAACAGCGACACGCTCGACGCGCTCAAAGTGCGCGACGTTCAGGGTCTGACCTTCCAAGCGCCCAACGTCTCGCTCGACCAGATCGGGACCTCGCGCGGGACTGCCAACTTCTCGATCCGCGGCCTCGGCATCAACTCCTCGATCCCTTCGATCGACCCGACTGTCGGCGTGTTTGTCGATGGCGTCTATCTGGGCATTAATGGCGGCGTTGTGTTCGACATCTTCGATGTTGAAAGCGTCGAGATCCTGCGTGGTCCGCAAGGCGTTCTGTTCGGTCGCAACGTGACCGGCGGCGCGGTTTTGATCAACACGACCAGCCCGACCAATGATTTCCGCGGCAAATTCCGCGCGGCTGTGGATGGCCCGGTTGATGGTGGCCGCGGCGCGGAAAACTACACCGCCAGCGGCGTTGTCTCTGGCCCGCTGGTCGAAGACGTGCTGCTGTTCAAAGTGGCNGGCTATTACAACAATGACCGCGGCTATTTCGAAAACCANTTTGACGGCGCGAATTTCGGCGCGGCGGAAACCGTGATCGTGCGCGGCGCGCTCGAAGCGCGTCTGGGCGACCTCACGCTGACCGGTAAAGTCGACTATTTCGACAGCAATGGCGATGGCCCTGCGGCGCAAAACCGTGGCCAGTTCGGCCGCGACAGCTTCGATTTTGCGATCGACAATGAAGGTTTCTACGACACCGAAATCCTCACCACCTCGCTGACCGCAGAATGGGAAATCGGCCCGGGCACGCTGACCAATATCTTTGGCTATCGTGATTACACCGCGGCGACCGATGCCGACATCGATTCGACCCCTGCTTTCCTGTTCCACTCGGCCACCGACACCGCGCAGGACCAGATTTCGAACGAACTGCGTTACGCAGTATCGGCCGATTCCTTCGACCTCACCGTTGGCGGTTTCTACTTTGACCAGTCGCTCGCCTATGACGAAAACCGCGACTTGCCCTTCACCGGCGCGCCGACCTTCTTTGGCGGCGGGCGCCAGGATCACCAGGTTCTCGGCCTGTTTGCCAATGGTCAGTTTTACGTGACCGATGCGCTGTCGGTTATTGCCGGCATCCGCTGGAGCGAAGAGACCAAGGATGCAGCCATCACCTACATCACCCCGCGCACGCCGTGCTCGGTGGTGGATGGCACCTGCCCGACCGGAACCGAGCCGTTCACGCCGGGTCAGGAAACCGATGGCTTCACCGACAAGGTGACCTTCACCAATGTCTCGCCCAAGCTGGGCCTGCAATACGAATTCGCCTCGAGCCAGATCTACACCCACTGGACCCGTGGCTTCCGTTCGGGCGGCTACAATTTCCGCATCACCAACATCCCCGGCTTCGAAGCTGCGGTGGCGGCCAATGATGGCAATCTGTTCTTCAACGAAGAGCAGGTCGACAACTTTGAATTGGGCGGCAAGTTCCAAACCGATGACGGGGCCTTCACGGTCAATCTGGCGGCTTATGTCACCAAGATTAAGGACATGCAGCGCGAAGTGAACGTGGCCGATCCGGGCGCGGGCGTGGTGCAGAACATCCTCAACACCGCCGATGCAACGATCAAAGGTCTCGAAGCCGAAGCGCGCCTGCGGGCAACCGACAGCCTGATCCTGACCGCCAATATCGGTCTGGTCGATGCNNAATATGACGAAATCCTGTTCGACATTTCGGGCGATGGCCTGATCGATCAGGCCGATTTCGATCTGAGCCTGCCGCGCGTGCCCGAAGCCACTTTCGGGTTNGGCTTCATCCACGAATGGCTGATCGGCAGCAGCAGCGAAATCCTCACCCGGGTCAATTATCAGTGGCGCGATGAATTCGCCTACACCGATAACAATTTCGGCTACGTGCAGGATATCAGCAACCTCGAAGCCAACATCACCTGGGTCACCCCGATCGATGGCTTCTCGCTGTCGGTTTACGGCCGCAACCTGTTCGACGAAGTGCAGGTTGGCGGGGACACGCAATTGTCGTTCACCCCGGGTCCGTTCTCGAACGGTGTGAACCGTCCGTTCGACCCGTCTCCGGCGGCTGGCACTTTCTCGCCGCTGTCGAAGGGCCGCACGCTCGGGGTTGAGGCTGTGTTCGAATTCTAATCGACCGGTCACAGATCACAACGAAAGGGGGCGCTCCGGCAACGGGGCGCCCTTTTTCTTTGGCGGTTTTTCGGGTGGCCCCCATCTCAATGGGTGCGGGCGCGGGCGCGTCAGCCCTTACGCGCGAACGGCGCGAACCGCGCGCGTCTCACCCGCCTCACCCGCGCGGGACCAGCACCAGCAAGGCGATCGCCTCGTCATCCATCGCGGCAAAGCTCCATTCATCGCTTGCCCCCGTGATCGGATACCACAGCCCGCCCAGCTGATTGGTCACCACGCTCAACTGGAGCGGGGCAAAGGGCGCGATAAAATCCGCGGCACATGCTTGCGCGCTTTGATCGCTCAACCAGGGCGTTTTGCGGTCGCCAATATCCTTGCTGAGCGCCTGCGCCATCGTAGCCCTTGCCGAACGCGGCGCGCCCAGATCATCGCCCGGATCGAGCATTTCCCAATTGAANCCGATCGGCTGGCAACCCAATTGCGCGGAAAACGCATCGGCTTTGGCCGCNGGATTCATCCCCTCACCGGGCAAGGGGCCGGCTTTGAACAGCACCAGTGCGCGCTCTTCGAGCAGGGCGCGCCATTGCGAGAAAAAGCCGTCCAACCGGGCGAGTTTATCGCTCACCGCCTCATCCACGCGCGCCGAACAATGCCGTGCCCACCCGCACATGGGTGGCGCCCAATTGCACCGCGGTTTCATAATCGCCGCTCATCCCCATCGAGAGGCCTTGAACCGCATTGTCGCGCGCCAGCTTGGCCAGAAATGCAAAAAACGGCGCGGGCTCAATCCCGGCGGGCGGCATGCACATCAACCCTGCCAGCGGGATGTCGGCGGCGCGCACTTTATCCAGAAATTCGGGCAATTCACTAATCGGGCAACCGCCCTTTTGCGCCTCGTCGCCAATATTGACCTGCACGAAACAGGGCACTCTTTTTCCCGCTTTATCCATCGCCTTGGCCAAAGCTTTGAGCAGGCTGGCGCGGTCGAGCGAGTGGATGCAATCAAACAGCGCGACCGCATCCTCGGCCTTGTTCGATTGCAATTGCCCGATCAGATGCAATTGGGCATCGCCAAAGCGATCGCGCAATTGCGGCCATTTGTCCTGCGCCTCTTGCACGCGGTTTTCGCCAAACACACGGTGTCCCGCCTCAAGCAGGGGGGCAATCCGCTCGGCGGGATGGGTCTTGCTGACCGCGATCAAGGTGACATCTTGCCTCTCGCGCCGCGCAGGTTTGCACATCCGCGCAATATTGGCTTCGACCTGGGCGAGACGGGTTGCTGCACTTTCCATACATCGCGCTATAAAGCTCCTGTGACGCGATTAAAGCCCCTCTTGCCAAAACCCCTGCCCNCGCTTTGGTTGTTGTCGGACCAGCGCAATGACGCCCAGCTTGAGGCNAGCCTGCNCNGCNTGCCGCGGGGCAGCGGATTTATCTATCGCCATTACCATTTGGATGATCCCGAGCGGTGGCGGCGTTTTCNTGCGCTGCGCATGATTGCAAAGGCGTGCGGCCATGTCGTCATTCTGGCTGACAGCGCGCTGACCGCAAGGGAATGGGGCGCGGATGGCATTTATGGCTCGGCGCGCGCGCTCTATCCGCGGCGCGCTGATCTGTTGCAGCTCGCCACCGCGCACAATCTGGCGGAAATCGGACTTGCCAGCCGGCTGGGCGCGGATGCGGCGCTGTTATCGCCGGTCTATCCCACCCGTTCGCATCCCGGCGCGCGCGTTCTGGGGCCGGTGCGGTTTCGCGCCATTGCCCGCCAATCTCCTGTTCGGGTGATCGCTTTGGGCGGGATGGATGCGCGCGGGGCGCGGCGGCTGCAATGGCCTGCTTGGGCGGCGATTGACGGGCTGAGTTAGCGCGCCCTTGCGCGCCCCCGCGCGCATCATGCGGGCGCGATATCGNCGCTTGTCGCTTGACCGGAGTCCTGCAAGGATTCATGGTGTGTTCTCACTTAAGGAGCCCCAATGGCAAGCCGCGCAATGAGCAATCGCAAGTCTTCCACCGCCGCTGATTGGCGCATTGGCCTGCGCCGGTCGATCCGGCGTGCGGGTCAAATGGTTGGCGCGGGCGTGCTGTTTGGTGCGCTGGTATTTGTTGGGCTGGCGCTGGCCAGCTACACCCAAACCGATCCCAGCCCCTCAACCGCAGCAGATGCGGGCGCGGTGGCCAATTGGATGGGTGCGCCCGGCGCATGGGTGGCGGATCGGGCGCTGTTCCTGTTTGGCCTGCCCGCGATATTGCTCTTGCCTTTATTGTATATTTCGGCGCGCAAATTGTGGCGCGCGGTCGAACTTGATGAGGATCACGCCGAGCCGACACGCTGGTGGTTGCCGACCGGTCTGTTGCTGCTGGCGATGATGCTTTTGGGCACGACTTTGTCGCTATGGCTGGAACAGGTTGCGACCACTTTGCCTGCGCAACTTGGCGGGATTTCGGGCCTGCTTGGCGCGGCTGCGATCGAAGCGGTGGCGGCGCGCTTTGGTGAGAGCAATGCCGGCTGGATCACTCTGGCCGGCGCGCTTATCTGTCTGGGCGGGGCGACCGCGCTGTTGACCCGCATTTTCGCAATCGACTGGCGCGCTTTGTTGAGCTTGCCCAATTTCCTTGGCGGCGCACGGCTGCGCCTGCCTGGCTTCCTGCGGCGCGAACTGGCGCTGACATTTATCGACGAGGACATCGAGGCGCCGCCCGCGGCCAAGGAACGCCGCAAAGCCAAGGCCAAGCGCGCAGCCGAGGTTGAGATCGAATCCGACAAGCGCCGCGCCCCTGAAATCAGCGACCCTTCCGCGCCGCCCAAACGCGCCAATCCGGCAAGCAAGAAGAAC
>JABSPI010000021.1 GCA_013214365.1 Erythrobacter sp. | reverse complement strand
GCGCTTCGCCAGATGATGCGGCGGCTTCTGCCGTGCCATCGACAATTGCGCCCACCACCAAAACATTCAGCTTTGCCACTCTCACCCAGACCCACCGCAAGCAGGATGAATTGGCCGAGGATCTCATAGCAAACGGATGTGGATCACAATTGTCGCAGCTTGCCGATGAGCTGGAAGCCTATGTAGAGGCCAAGGAAGGCTGATCCTGCGCTCTTTCGAGGTAAGGTAGCGACGCAGCCCAGGCATTCGCGCCGCGCCCGCGCTTGAAATCGTCTCAATCGCACGCACATTGGGGGGATGGATGATAGCCCGCCAGCGGTGAATGACGCGCAGGATCTGAAGATCTGGTTCGATGGCGCATGTCCGCTGTGCAAGCGCGAGATCGCCTTTATGAAACGGCTCGACAAAGCTGGGCGGATCAATTTTGTCGATGTGTCGGGGGATGAGGATCCCTCATGCCCGATCGATCAAGCCCAATTGCTGGCTCGATTCCACGGTCAGGAAAACGGCCAGATCGTGAGCGGCGCAGCTGCATTTGCGGCCATGTGGCGGGCGATACCGCTTTTGCGCCCTTTGGGGATAATGGCGCGCAATCGCTGGGTGTTGGCGGGGCTCGAGCGGGCCTATGTCATATTCCTCAAAGTGCGCCCCCAATTGCAAAAGCTGGCGCGATAATAGAGCTGTTTTGAAAAGACTTGCCCGGCGCGGCTTTGTGCGCTCTTCTTCCTCCAACCACATGCGAGAAGAGAGGACCTGCGCATAATGAGCAATTTCGGCGGTATGCAGAACGAGATCTACAATGCCGGTTTGCAGGGCATTTTGCCCGATTACCCGGTCGATTTTGCCAATCTGGAACGCCGCGCGCACGAGGCGCTGGGTGAGATGATGACCAATTATGTCGCCGGCGGTTGCGGCGATGAACACACCCAGGACAGCAATGCCAGCGCGTTCCATCATTGGGGCATGGTGCCGCGCATGATGGTCGATTGCACCGAGCGCGACCTATCGATCAATTTGTTCGGCATGGATTTGCCAACGCCATTGTTCATGGCGCCGATCGGTCTCAATGGCGAAGCGACACAGGATCGCCACGGGGACATGGCGGCCGCGCGCGCCTCGGCGATGACAGGTGTGCCTTTTTGTGTGTCCACCCTATCCAATGATCCGATGGAGCAGGTGTTGGATGCATGCGGCGACACGCCCGCCTTCTTCCAGCTTTACACACCGCGCAACCGCGAATTGGCGCAAAGCCTGATACAGCGCGCCGAGGCCGCCGGCGCCAAGGCCATCGTGGTCACGCTCGACACATGGCTGACCGGGTGGCGACCGCGCGATCTCAACGCCTCCAACTTCCCGCAATTGCGCGGCAAGGTGATGCAGAATTATTTCTCCGACCCGGTGTTTCGCTCAATGCTGGACAAACCGCCCGAAGAAAACCCTCAAGCGGCCATCATGTTGTTTGCGGCGATCTTTGGCCAGGTGCTGACCTGGGAGGATATGGAATGGTTCAAATCGGTCACCGACTTGCCGATTGTGCTCAAGGGGATTTGCCATCCCGATGACGCAAAACGCGGGATCGATCACGGTGCAGATGCGATCTATTGCTCCAATCATGGCGGGCGTCAGGCCAATGGCGGCATTGCAACGATCGATTTGCTCGGCGATGTGGTCGAGGCGAGCGGCGATGTCCCGGTCCTGTTTGACAGCGGGGTTCGCTCGGGCACCGACGCCGTCAAGGCTCTGGCTATGGGAGCCACCGCGGTCGGGGTGGGGCGGCCTTACACCTATGGCTTGGCAATTGGCGGGGACAAGGGGGCGGCCTTCGTGCTGCGATCGATTTTAGCTGAGGCCGACTTGCTGATGGCGGTCAATGGTTATCCCACTCTGGATGCGGTGCGCGAGGCGGGTGTTCGGCGGCTGCCGTAATCCATCTTGCGCATGGAAAGAGGTGTGGCAGTGCCGTTGGGCGCACTAAAATGTCGCTCCAAATGATGCGATGCACAATTAATTTTGGGTTTAGTCCAATTTGGACTCTTTTTTCCACAGATTTGGTGTTACTAATTTGTCAAATTAAAAAAGCGAATCGGGGACGCACCAAATGGAAAAACCAACATTCGTTTCGTCCGGGCCAGACGCAATGGGTCGGACAGTTTGTTTTGGCGATGAACATTCTCGCCGGGCGCGCTACGGACGGATCCGTCCGATGCCCCGCAAAAACAAGCTGGCTCGGGCCTTCTTCCGTTTGCTGCCAAGGGTTTGATGCGGGCCGCCCGCAAATTGCACGCCCAGCCGCTCTGACACCCAACGCTTACGGCGCAGATTTGGCGACCGTGACCAATTTCGTCTCGGTGTAACCCAGATAACCTTCGACACCGCTTTCCGAACCAAACCCGCTATCGCCGATACCCCCGAACGGCGTTTCAGGCGAACCCACACCGAAGTGGTTGATCGCCACCATCCCAGCGCGCAGCGTTTTGCCAAGATAATGGCTCTCATCGAGATTGCTGGTGAAGGCGTACGCGGCCAGACCGTAGCGCAGCGAATTGGCAATTTTTACCGCATCGGCAATGTCGTCATAGGGCACGATGCCTGCGACGGGGCCAAACGGCTCCTCGTTCATGAGCTTGCTGCCGGGTGAGGGGGCGGCAATCACGGTCGGCTGGAAGAAATGGCCCGGCCCGGCAATCGCGGATCCGCCCGCGACAATCTCGCCCGCACCATCCCCCATGGATGCCATCAAATCTTCCATTGCGGACACCCGCCCCGCATGGGCAAGCGGGCCCATTTCGACGCTGTCATCGGCGCTTGCATCGCCGATCTTGATGGCTTGTGAGCGGCTGGCGAATTCGGCGACGAATTTGTCAAAAATTGAACGCGCCACCAAAAAGCGCGTGGGCGAGACACAGATTTGCCCCGCATTGCGAAACTTGGTCGCAGCGCAGGCCGCAATGGTGCGGTCGAAATCCGCGCTTTCGCCTATGACCACCGGGGCATGACCGCCCAATTCCGGAGTGAAGCGTTTCATTCCTTGCGCAGCCAGCGCGCCCAGATGTTTGCCCACTGCGGTTGATCCGGTGAAGCTGACTTTGCGGCTGACCGGGGAGGCGATGAGATGTTCTGAAATCATCGCCGGGTCACCAAAGACAAGGTTCAAAACCCCATCGGGCAATCCGGCATCGACAAAGCATTCGACCAGCATTTGCGCGCTCGCCGGGGTGGTTTCGGCCGGTTTCAGGATCGCGCTGCATCCGGCGGCGAGCGCGCCGGCAATCTTTTTCGCGGGCAGATTGATCGGGAAATTCCACGGGGTGAGCAAAATCGCCGGGCCAACCGGTTCCTGTGTCACGCGTTGTTCAAGGATCGCGGCGCTGCGCGTGGGGACCAGCCGCCCGCCTTGACGTTTGGCCTCTTCGGCCAGAAAATCGATCAAATCAGCAGCACCGGTGGTCTCGCCCAAAGCTTGCGCATGGGGCTTGCCCATTTCCAGAGTGATGACCCGTGCAATGCCTTGGGCGCGTTCACGCAGGAGGTCCGCGGCGCGGCGAATAATGCGATAGCGTTCGATCGCCGGGGTTGCGCTCCACATGGGAAAGGCGGCATCCGCGGCATTGAGCGCTGCGTCCAATTGTTCGCGTGACACTTTGGGCGCGCTGCCGATGGTTTGTTCGGTGGCCGGATTGACGATCGCCATGGATGTCCCGTTCTCATCCCCGCCACCTTCGGCAACCCATTGGCCAGCGATCAGCATTTTGACTTGGGGGTAGGCGGTCATGAAAACTCTCCGGTAGGTAAATCAGGTCGCTTGAATGGACCCATTGGCCGCTTGTTTCAATTGAAACCTCTACACTGTGCGCAGATTTCGCGGCGTGCAAAAGCGCTGTGTGAGGTGGCTATGCCTTGGGTGTGTCGGTTGGCGCTGCGTGCGGTGCAGATTGGCTTGTGCTGTGTGTTTGGGTGGCATAGTTTTGCGGCAACTTTGGAGCTTACCCATGACCATTTCCGCCACTTCCCCAGCGCCGCGCAAAACCGTTCTTGATCAAGCTTTTGACAGCTTTTCCGACCATTGGGCGCCGCGTCTGGCCGCGCGGTATAATGGCAATGAGGTGCGTCTGGCCAAAGTGGAGGGCGAGTTTCATTGGCACAGCCATGCGGACAGCGATGAGCTTTTCCTCGTCATTGAGGGGGAACTCGACATGGAATTTCGCGACCGGACCGAGGCCATGCGCGCCGGCGATCTAATTGTTGTGCCCAAAGGGGTGGAGCATCGACCTTGTGCGCGCCGCGGCGAGGTGAAATTGTTGGTCATGGATGCAGATGGCACGCCCAATACCGGGGACGAGGCGACCGCATTTGTCCCGGTTGAACTCAAGGTTTGAGGGCGGATTGATGCGCGGCGAAGCGGGGTTGATGGCCGATTTGCGCGAATACAAAATCGCGCATGACATATACGAGCATCAGGCGGTGTTTACGGTGGAGGAAAGCCGCGCGATCAAGACCGATATCCGATGCCTGCACACCAAGAACCTGTTTTTGAAAGATGCAAAGGGCGCGTTCTTTCTCCTCACAGTCCCAGCCGAGGCGCGGATTGATTTGAAGCGGGTGCACCCCTTGATCGGGTCGCGCCGGCTTAGTTTTGGCAAAGCCGATGCGATGGGGGATTTGATCGGGGTGACACCGGGATCGGTGACCCCGCTCGGCATGATCAACGCGCAGCCCGGATCAATAGCTCTTGTGCTCGACCATGCGCTTGCGGTGGACAAACCGGTGGGCGTTCACCCTTTGCGCAACACCGCGACATTGGTTTTGGCGGGCACAGATATCCTGCGGCTCGCGCAAATTTGGGGGCACGAGCCGCAGATTGTGGATTTGCCCAAGCTTTAGGCTTCAACCACCGTTTGTTCGATCGCGCCGAAGATCGAGTGGTTGTCATCATCGCGCATCTCGACTTTCACGGTGTCACCTGGCGCCATAAACCGGGTCGAGGGTTGGCCATCGCGGATCGTCTCGATCATGCGGATTTCGGCGATGCAGGAATAGCCAAGGCCGCCTTCGGCAACCGGCTTGCCCGGGCCGCCATCTGCGCCTTTATTGCTGATCGTGCCCGATCCGATGATCGATCCGGCGCACAGCGCGCGTGTTTTGGCGGCATGCGCGACCAATTGCGCCATGTTGAACGTGGCATCGACACCGACATCGGCGCGGCCAAAGGGTTCGCCATTATAATCCACCATAAGCGGGCGATGGATCAGGCTGTCTTTCCACGCATCGCCCAATTCATCGGGCGTCACCGCGACCGGTGAAAAGGCGCTGGCCGGTTTGGATTGGAAGAAACCAAAACCCTTGGCCAATTCGCCCGGGATCAACCCGCGCAGCGAGACATCATTGACCAGCATCACCAGTTTGATGTGATCGGCCGCGTCGGCATCCGACACACCCATGGGCACATCGTCGGTGATGACCGCAATTTCGCCCTCCATGTCGCAGCCCCAGGCCGTGTCGCCCAGCGGAATATCCGCGCGCGGCGGCAGGAAGCTGTCCGATCCGCCCTGATACATCAGCGGGTCGTGGTAAAAGCTTTCCGGAACTTCGGCATTGCGCGCCTGTCGGACCAATTCGACATGGTTGATATAGGCGCTGCCATCGGCCCATTGATAGGCACGGGGCAGGGGGGAGTGCGCTTGGCGTTCGTGGAACCGTTCGCAGGGCACCGCTTCGTGTTCGACATCGCGCGCCAGCACTTCAAGCTCGGGTGCGACACGCTCCCAATTGTCGAGCGCATATTGCAAAGTGGGGGCGATATAGCCGGCTGCACAGCAGCGCGTGAGGTCTTTCGAGACCACCACCAATTGGCCGTCACGTGTGCCGTTGTTGAGCGTTGCGAGCTTCATGGATTTGACCTCTCGGGATTGTCGATCTGATTGTCGGGATGGGCGCGCTGAAATGCGGGCAGGGCAAGGCAGGCGCTTTCGATTTGAGTGATGCGCGGGGAGGCGCTGAAATCGTAGTCAAACCGCTGGGCGTTGTAGACCTGCGGCATCAAGACCACTTCGAACAGGCCGGGTTTGTCAAACAGGAAATCGCCCGTCTGCAATTGCTCCAGCCGCCGCTCCAGCGGTTCAAGCGTGCGCGCCAGCCAATGGCGATACCATGTGTTGATCGCATCTTGAGACTGGCCAAGCTCGCTTTTGAGATATTTGAGCACGGGCAGGTTGAGCGGCGCGTGCAGCTCGGTCGCGATGGCATAGATCAGCTCGCGCGCGGTGTACCGATCCTCGATATCGCTGGGCAGCAAAGCGGGGTCGGGATAGGCCTCTTCCAACCATTCAAGCAGCGCCATGGATTGCGCGCGGTCGCGGCCATCGGCCTCGAGCATTGGCACGCTGCCAAACGGATTGCGCTGAGTGAAGGCGGCGTCCTTCTGCTCTGATTTGAGCAGGTTGACCGGCAGATTTTCGTAGGCAAGCCCCTTCAGCTCGAGCGCAATGCGCAAGCGGTAAGAGGTCGAGCTGCGGTAGTAACCGTGCAGTTTCATCAGAATGCGGCGATCCCGGTGATGCCGCGGCCCAGAATCAATGCATGGACGTCATGCGTGCCTTCATAGGTGTTCACCGTCTCCAGGTTCACCGCATGGCGGATGACCTGATATTCTTCCGAAATGCCATTGCCGCCATGCATGTCACGCGCAATGCGGGCAATGTCCAAGGCTTTGCCGACATTGTTGCGTTTCACGACGCTGATCATGTCGGGGGCAAAGCGGCCTTCATCCATCAACCGGCCCACGCGCAGCGAAGCTTGCAAACCCAAAGCAATGTCGGTGAGCATGTCGGCGAGCTTTTTCTGATACAATTGGGTGCCGGCCAGCGGGCGGCCAAATTGCTTGCGATCAAGCCCGTATTGACGCGCGGCGTGCATGCAGAATTCCGCCGCACCCATCGCGCCCCAGCTGATCCCGTAGCGCGCGCGGTTCAAACAACCAAAGGGACCTTTGAGCCCCTGCACATTGGGCAAAAGTGCGTCCGCAGGCAGTTTCACCTCGTCCATCATGATCATGCCGGTGGTCGAGGCGCGCAGCGAGATTTTGCCTTCGATTTTGGGGGCTGAGAGACCCTCCATACCCTTTTCCAGGATAAACCCGCGAATGCCGCCGCCATGGGCCTCGCTCTTGGCCCAAACGACAAAGACATCGGCGAAAGGCGAGTTGGAGATCCAGGTCTTGCTGCCGGAGATCACATAGCCATCGCCATCGCGTTTGGCGTAGGTTTTCATGCCGGCCGGGTCGCTGCCTGCATCCGGTTCGGTCAGGCCGAAACAGCCGATCAATTCGCCGCTGGCAAGGCCGGGCAGATATTTGCGCCGCTGCGCCTCGGATCCATAAGCATAGATCGGATGCATGACGAGGCTCGATTGAACCGATGCCATTGAGCGATAGCCGCTATCCACGCGCTCGATTTCGCGCGCGATCAAGCCATAGGAGACATAGGATGCAGCCGCCCCGCCATATTCTTCGGGGATGGTCGCGCCCAGCAGGCCGGCTTGGCCGAACAGGGGGAAGAGTTCAGGGGCATTGGTCTCTTCACGGAACGCCTCGATCACGCGCGGCTGCAATTCGCTTTGGGCAAAGCCGTGCGCTGCATCGCGGATCATCCGCTCATCCTCGGTCAACTGGCTTTCGAGGTCGAACGGGTCTTCCCAATTGAACGGGATGAGGCCTGCACTGGCGAGTTCGGGGGAAGGGGGCGCGTGCATTTGGTTTCTCCTGAAACTTGTTTGGTCTGCTTTTGCAGGACTTGGCGGTTCCTGCAAGGGGGCAGACGGTTTCAGAAGGTGTTAGGGCAAAGCGCGGATTTATGCAGCATCTAGCATGCGATTTACCGTGTCTATCATCGCGGTGGGAGGGCACGGCTTCATCAGGGTGGTCGCATCGGGGAAGCGCGTTTCGATTTCTTGCTTGGAAAAGCTGCCCGAATGGAAGATGATCGGCACGTCTTCGGCGGCAAAAGTGCGCGCCAATTCAAAGACATCGCCATCGTCCAGATCAATATCAAGGATCGCCAGAGCGGGCTTTTCTTTTTGGAAAGCGAGCATGGCAGAGGAGATCCCGCGATGGGGACCTTCGACTTGAAAGCCGGCCTCTTCAACTGTTTCACACAGGTCAAATGCGACGATCATTTCGTCTTCAGCGACCAGGATTTTATGACTCACGCGAATCACTCCCCCGTTATCTCTGACCCCACGGTAAGGAGTGTAACACGAAATGGACGCTTGGCGCCCTCACAATTTAGCGAAACCCCAAAGGGGGCGCTTCAGGCGCTGTTATCCATCATTGCCGAATTTTTGCGAGAATTCGGAACTTTCTCCCGTGACCAGCAATTTTGCCTGCGCAACCCATTGATCGCGTTCGATTCTGCCGGCGAAACGGCCCAAAGTCGCATCGATCCGCGCGACATCCTCATCGCTCCATTCGGCGATTTGGGCAAAAGAGGTGATGCCCTGCTCTTTGAGAAGCGCAACAAGCTTGGGGCCGAGCCCCTTGATCTTGCGCAGGTCATCCGCCTCGCTTGAAGGCGCGGGGGCAGGTGCAGGTGCAGGTGCAGGCGCAGGTGTGGCCGTGGGGGCAGGTTCGGGTTCGGGTGCGGGTTCGGGTGCGGGTTCAGCAAGAGGTTCGGGCGCTTTGGCCGGCGGTGCATCGATCAAAGCTTGATTGCGCGCTGCTGGCGCGGCGCCTTCATCCAGCACATCGCCGTTGTCACGATCGACGACGGTCGTCTTGCGCATCGCGCGAAGGATCAACCAGAATGCAATGAGAATAGCGACCGCGATCAGGATATACGGGACCGCTTCGGGCAGAGTGGCTGGCATAAGCTGTGATCTTTCGTTTGTGTCAGACTATTGCACGCGCCTTTAGCAGCGCGGCAGGCCCGACAAAAGACCCGGGAACTGCAATAGCTATTGTCCGACAAAAAGGACGCCTGAATGCATAGGAGCATCCGGCGTCCCTTGTTGTGGCCCTTATTATGGCTGCGCCGCCTAATCGGGCGATCAGGGGCGCAGCGCGGTGACAGATAGAGCGTGGTTTAACCGCCGCTGCGCGTATCGGGCGCATTTGCTCCGGCCAGCGCGTTCAGCTCCAGAAATTCCTGCCGCCAGAAATTGCTCTGACGCCCGGCGAGTTCATTCACGTCATCATGGGTGAAGCCCATCATCAGCTCATCACCGCGCAAAATCTGGCCATAGGCCGCAACCGCAGCGGCAAAGGCGAAATCGCCACGCGCATCGCGCGCCCGAGCGATCTCATCGCTTGTCACAACAGTGTCGATCAGCCGCGATGTGTCACCATCGGGCAATTTGAACCGCAATTTGACATGGGCCGCTTCGGCGATGCGGCGTGTGGCGGCATCGGATGGCGCATCCTCATAGCGGCGAGGGGCAATCCAACCTTGCGTCCCGGTTGGCACGATTTCATAGATCGCGGTGACCTGGTGCCCGGCGCCAATATCGCCTGCATCCACCGCGTCATTGCCGAAATCCTCTTCGCGAAGAGCGCGATTTTCATACCCCACCAAACGGTATTGGCTGATCACGGCCGGATTGAATTCGACCTGAATTTTGACGTCTTTGGCAATGGTGAAAAGGGTTGAGCTCATTTCATCGCCCAACACTTTTTTGGCTTCCAGAGCGCTGTCGATATAGGCGTAATTGCCATTACCGTGATTGGCGATCTGTTCCATCATCGCCTCGTTGTAATTGCCCGCGCCAAAGCCCAGCGTGGTCAGAGTGATGCCGCGATCGCGGTTCTTCTCGACCATTTCGACCAAAGCATCGCGGTCCGATACACCCACATTGAAATCGCCATCAGTGGCAAGGATGATGCGGTTGACACCGCCTTCGATGAAATTGTCCTGTGCAATATTGTAGGCAAGCTGGATACCGGCCCCGCCCGCAGTGGACCCGCCGGCGCTCAGCTGATCGAGGGCGGCGCGGATTTTGTGTGTGTCATTGGTCGGCTCCAGCACCAAGCCGGCCGCACCGGCGTAAACGACGATCGACACGCGGTCGCTCTCGCCCAGCTCTGCGGCAAGACCAGCCAAAGCGGTCTTGACCAGCGGCAGCTTGTCCGGATGCCCCATGGAACCCGACACATCCATCAAAAAGACAAGGTTTGCCGGCGGCCGCTCATCTGCCGCAATGTCATAACCGCGCAGGCCAATCCGCATCAGATAAGTGTCATCATTCCAAGGGCTCTTGGCGAGATCGGTCGTCACGCTGAATGGGATGTCGCGTCCGGTCGGGGCGGCATAGTCATAGCGGAAATAATTGATCAGTTCTTCGGTGCGCACCGCATCACGCGGCGGGGTGAGCCCCTGACGCAGAAACCGGCGGGTATTGGCATAGGCACCGGTATCAACATCGACGCTGAATGTGCTGACCGGTTCGGCAGCGGTCAGTTTGACCGGCGAGACCTCTTCGCCATCATAGCGTTCATTGCCCGGATCATTGGGCACTATTACCGGCGGCACAATATAGGCATTTGGGGCCGGTGATCCGGTCACAACAATGGCCTGGTCGTTCGCGCCCCCGCGCATCGCCCCCGTTCGATTCTGTGTTGCCTCTGAAAGAGCCGGGGGCGGCGGTGGGGACAGGAGCGGCGGCGGCGGTGTCTCAATGTCAACCGATGTCACCCGTTCAACATCGGCTGGCGCGCTGCTCATGTCTTTTGTGGCAGTGCTGCAAGCGGCCAGAAACCCGATATGGGTGACGATTACTGCGCCTAGAATTGCGGCTTTGCGTGTCTTCGAACTGCCCTGCGAATAGGGTCGTTTTGCAAGCATTAACGGCATGATTTCAGTCCTCCGTTCCCACCATGGACAGCGCGCTCTACGGGCCGAATGCAGCCCCTCTTTGGCTGCAAGTCCTGCAATATTGTTTCAGCCCTCGATTGCCCTATCCTTTGGATCAAAACCCTGTTGGCCCCGAGAGCAAGGTCTCATTTACAAGATGAACGGTTGATGAGTTTCGATCGGAAACGCCCGCGCTTTGGCTTGCTGCTGTGCGCAAATGCAGGATCATTTTGCCGCTGGAGGCGCCGCCGGCGATGCATCACTTGCGCCCACATTGCGCGCGAACAAAACCTTGTCCGCCTCATCAAAGCCGCGCTTCCAAATCACCAGCAGATAGACCGCGAGTATTGCCGGGCCGCCAATCGCAAGCTCCACCCATTCAGGGGTGAATTCGGTGAACAAAAAGCCCACCACAACCGCCGGACCCGCCGCCCAAACCAGAGCCCAGCGCCAGTTTGACACCGGCGCCTTGAGCAGCGATTTGAGCAAGACCGCCTTGATCAGGCTCGATGCGCCCAGCGCGATAAACAAGGCCATAGCCGCGCCTGCGGCTTTGTACCCTTCATCATAGCCCAATTCTTCCGCGAGCAAGATCAAAGCCACTGTAAGCACGCCTTGCACAGTGATCACCCCAACCGAAATCGCCAGATTGCGTTTGCGCGCGATATAGACCAGCACCCCTTCCGAGACGACCGCCATCGATCCGATCACTTCGGCCGCCAGCAGGATCGCAAGCGCCCCGGTGCCGCCGACCACGTCGGGGCCGCCAAGCCCCATCACCGCCTCGCCCGGAATGGCTAGCATCAAGGCGATGCCGAATTGCAATGCAATGATCCAGAACCCGACCTGGCGCACTTGCGCCGCGATTGCGGCCATATTGCCGATCTTCAAATTCTTGGTGATGACCGGGGCAAGGATAGGTTCAAAACTGGTTTTGAGCTTTTGCGGAATGCTCACCACTTCTTTGGCGAAGAAGTAGATGCCCACCGCGCCGGCAGAGGCAAACTGGCCGAGCAAGAACACATCGATAAGCCGCGTGCCGCGTTCGATCACATCGGCCCCCACCAAGGGCAAGGCGCGCCGGGTCATGCGCACCAGATAGGATGGCCGCGGGCGCCAGCCATGCGGCATTCCATAGCTTTTGAGAAACGACCAGAGCGCGGTGAACAGCGCGCCGTAAGCCGCCACCACAAATGCCAGCGCGATCCCTCCTGCGCTCAGAGCGGGGACAAAGAAGAACACGCCCACACCGATTGATTTGAGCCACGGCTCGACAATTGCCCGGGCTCTGACGGTGGTGGCGATATCGTATTTGTATGCTTGGGCCGCGAGCAGAATCTCGGTCAAGGCAATCGCGGGGATGGCCGCGATCATCCATGTGTCGAAATCGCTATTGGTTCCGGTCGGGAATATGATCGAGGGGAAGGCAAGCAAGATCAGGCAAGCCAGGCCTGAAAACAGCAGGCTGGTCAAAATGCCATCGAACACAAGGTTGGAAAGCGGCCCATCAATTTCATCCGCACCTTGGGTCAAACGCTGCGCAAGGCCGCGTTTTTCGCCCAGAGCACAGATCAGCGCGAAAATCTCGATCGCGACAAAGGCGATCGCAAATCTTCCCATTTCATCAACACCATAGAGGCGATATCCGATAAACAGGAACGGGATGCCGCCCAATGCCCGGATCAAAAATCCAAGCGTATTGGTCCGCCCCCCTTTGGCCAGCGCGGCCATATCTTCGCTGCTGCTGGCCTGCGGTGTGGACCCGCTTGAGGCCGACTGGCTGGTTGAGGGATCGCTCATGCGATATCGGCCTGTCCGCTGGCCAGTTCAGCGGTGAGCGGCCGCGAAAGCAGCCGCGCAACCACATCTTTGGGCGGCGCGCCATCCAAAATGGTGCACACCGCATCGGTGATCGGCATCGCAATCCCATGCGTTTTGGCCAACTCGGCCAAGACAGGGGCGGTGTGCGCACCCTCGGCCACCGTGGTCCGGTCCGACATTAACGCGCGCGCCGATTGCCCTTCGCCCAGCGCCTTGCCGAGCGAGAAATTGCGGCTCGATGTGGAGGAGCAGGTGAGCACCAGATCGCCCAAACCGCACAGGCCCGACAGCGTTTGCGCCTCTGCTCCTAAAGCGGTGCCAAACCGCAACATCTCGCTAAAGCCGCGCGCGATCAGCGCCGCGCGGGCATTCTGGCCCAGTTGCAAACCATCGACCACGCCGCAAGCGATTGCCAAAACGTTTTTGATTGACCCGCCGATCTCGGCGCCAGTGACATCGTCGGAATAATAGGGCCGGAATTGTGGACGTGCGATTTGAGGGGAGAGCCGCTCCCACTGTGCGCGCCCGCCTTCGCACGCCAAAGTGACCGCGGTGGGTAGGCCCGCGGCGACTTCATGCGCAAAGGTCGGGCCGGACAGAACCGCGATTGCGCTGTCCGGTGATGCGGCGC
>JABSPI010000209.1 GCA_013214365.1 Erythrobacter sp. | reverse complement strand
AGATCCTGATCATGACCGTAATATTTAAGCTCGATAATGACCCGCGCCTGATCCTTGGCGGCGCTGAGCACTTGGGCGAGTCGCGGCACACGCTCGCCGGCATATTGCGAGCCATACCAACTGCCGATATCGATCTGCGCCAATTCTTGCGCGGTCACATCCCACACTTTGGTCGGCACCCCCGCAGCGCGCATAAAATCGCTGTCATGGGCGACGATGATTTCTCCCTCGGCGCTTTCCTGAACGTCGATTTCGATCCAGTCGGTATTGTCCGCAATCGCCCGCTCAACCGAAGCCATGGTGTTTTCCGGCGCCTTGGCCGCAGCGCCGCGATGGGCGATGATTTCAGGCGCCACATTCGCTTTCAGATTTTCCGCAAATGCCCCCGCCGTGGCGATTGAAAGCAGCGCGACCACGCCAATTGCCGCCATGGCGAGATAGGGCACTTTGCCCTTACCGCTATCGGGCTGAAGGTCGCTCAGGCCTAGGGCCGTCTTGCGCCCCTCAAGGCCCCTGTCGAAATCTTCGTTGAGCACACCTGCCAAGGCCCCGTTCGAGATCGCCCCAATCGCCAGATTAACCAGCCCAAATAGGCCCGCAACGCCGGCCATCGCCAATGCCAACAGGCGCAAATTGGTGAGCTGCGATCCGGCCAGCATGCTCAGACACCAGGCCGCAATCCCCCCGGCAATCATCAGCAAAACCGCGCGCAGTACGAACCAAACGCCGAACCGTTTGACCAAATCACCGCGGTGCCCCTCCATCAAAATCCGGCTCTTGGCAAAAGCGCTCGACACCGGCTCTGCGTCAAACAAAGTCAGATGCAAAGCGACCGCCCAACCACTCAACCTCGTGATCAGAACAAACGCCAGAGCGATGAGCAGCGCCCCGATCAACCCGGCCGCGACCCACGCCTCTGGCGGGCGTGCCGTGAGGTAATAATTGATGTCATAGCGGGTCAAAAGCAGCCAGAATATCACCCCGCCCAAGCCAAGGACCGGCAGGATAATCAACAATAACCGCCCCAGAAAATGCGCCACAAACGGCCCCAGACGCAGCGCCGCATGAAACAGAAAACCAACCGCCAGTTTTACCGCGCCCACCGCCTCATCCTGACCGCTGCGCAAAATCGCGGTGGCAACCGCAACATCGATCACCAAAGCCGCCAGCAGCAGGCACAGCACCAGCACCGCCCCTATCGCACCGATCGGGGTGAACAAAAATCCAGCGATCGCCTGATCGGTCAATGCGCTTTGGTCTGAGAAATACAAGGTCGCAGCCAATATGACCGCGACCATCGGCCCGATCACCGCGGTGATGACAATGCGGGTGAGCACATGGCTGGCGAGCAATGGCCGCCACAGCGAAAACGCCGTTTTGTAGTTTGAAAGCACGCGCCCGGTCATGATCCCCCCTTCATCTGGAAGGGCATCGTAGTCGAGCCTGCGCGAAGGTAAAGCCCGCCTTAGCGAGCTTCACAGCAATCGATTAAATCTCGATCACAATATTGCCGATGGTTGCGCCGCTTTCCACCGCAATATGGGCATTGGCGGTCTGTTCGAGCGGGAAGACTTGCGCGATCATGTGCTGCAAAGCGCCATCTTCAAGCGCCTTGTTCACGGTCGAGCAGACCATATTGCGCTTCTCGCCCTGAAGCAGATAGACCAGATACATGTCCAATTTTGTTCCGTTGAACATCATCTCATAGAACGGCAATTGCGGGGTGGGATCGGCCATCGAACCATAGGTGGCAATCACCCCTTCGGGCTTGAGCACAGCGTTGGACAAGGCCAGATTGCCGCCAAATTCCACTTCGACAACGCGGTCCACCGATTTGCCGCGGGTCGCCTCGAGCAATTGCTCAAGCGCGCCCTCTTCGCGGTAATTGATCACCGCATCGGCGCCCGCCGCCTTTGCAATGGCAGCCTTTTCCGGGCCGCTCACGGTCGAGACAACCCGCGCCCCGCCCCATTTGGCCAGTTGGATCGCATAATAGCCAACCGCGCCCGCGCCGCCGGTTACAAGCACGGTTTGGCCATCGACCGAACCGCCGGAAAACACGCCGTAACACGCGGTAGATGCCGGAATACCGAGGCACGCGCCGGCATCAAAACCGGTGTTATCAGGCAGGTGCACGGCCTGCTCGGCGGGCAGCGTGATCAATTGCGCACAGGTGCCCATTTGACGTTTCCACGCCCCGTTCCACAGCCACACACGCTCACCAATGCGCGCGGCATCCACCCCTGCGCCAACGGCTTCGATCACGCCCGCGCCATCGGAATGCGGAATGGCGAAATCGAACGGAATGGGCCCGCGCGCACCCGCGCGGGTTTTGACATCGGATGGGTTGACCCCCGATGCGCGCACCCGCACCAACACCTCGCCGGGTGCCGGCGCAGGATCGGCACGCTCACCGATTTGCAGGACGCTTTGCGCATCGCCAGTCTTATCGTACCAAGCCGCTTTCATCGTTCAATTTCCAATGTTGAGAGAGAGATTTTCGGTGTGCCCATCAAGGCCAATGGCCTGACCTGAAATGCGCTGACCGATATCGGATGTGAGATAGGTGACAAGCCCGACCACTTCTGCAGCCGAGACAAAAGTGCGCAGCGAGCTTTGTGATTTGTATTCCGCCTCGACCGCGGCGCGGTCCATGCCGCGACCGGCCGCATCACGCTCGATCACGCCGTCAATACGCGGCCCCTCAACGCTGCCCGGGCACACCGCATTGACCCGGATACCTTCAGGGCCAAGCTCCATCGCCATGGTCTTGGTCAACCCGATCAAGCCCCATTTCGCGCTGGCATAGGGGCTGCGCATGGGAAATCCGAAAAACGCCGCATTGGAAGCGATGTTGACGATCGATCCCCCGCCGGCTGCGCGCAACATCGGGATCGCATGGCG
>JABSPI010000208.1 GCA_013214365.1 Erythrobacter sp. | reverse complement strand
AGTTTGTGCGGAACTCCAAAAAACAACCACCCAAAACACCCGAAATGTAAAAAGACAGTAATCGAAATATTTTCTTTATTTCTGCAGCCCTTTTGGTAAAATGTCACCATTTTCTATGGATGGATGCCACTGTTAAATAACACTTAATGCATGCACCTGAAATAAAAAACCTCCCCCGAGTGATCGAGGGAGGTTATTTCGTTCCGAGTGCTCCTAAACTTATTCTTTTATAATCTGATAAGTTATTTGCTGATCCGCAGTTTTAATCAAGAAAAAGTACGTGGCACTTGCTAGTTCAGAAATAGCAATGGTCATTTGACTGGTNACGCGACTTGCATCCAGTTTTTTAACAAGACGACCCGTAATATCATAGATGCTAACAGCTTCTAAAGGGATGTTTTNTGGATTGCTAAGTTGTACAAAGTCACTTGCCGGGTTTGGATACATCGCCAGACTGGAAATGTCAAAACCACTCTCTTCTATTGATAATACACTATCCACAGTAATATCGAAGGTACAAGAGGTCTCATTACCCCAAGCATCGGCTACGGTAATACTAACAGGATGCACCCCAGAATCTAACAAATCGCCTACTGCCGGAGACTGACTCACTAACGTTACAGGCCCACCACAATTGTCTGCAACAGCTACTGCTCCAGAAGCAATAAAGTCTTCCACTTCATATGGTGTGCCTGCTGTGATTTGAACCGTTAGCCCTGTTGGGCAATCTAGCACAGGCGCAAACTCATCAACCACTGTAACTGTGGCCGTGCAAGTAGCAGCATTACCAGAAGAGTCTGTCACCATTACCGTTAACGAAACTGCAGTCCCTACATCATCGCAATTAAAATCTACAATGTCTGCCATAACGGTGTCAATCCCACAAGCATCATCCGCCAGAACCAAAAGATCGGAAGGATCAATACTTGCTTCACCGTTCTCATCCAAAGAAACGGTTAGATCCATACAACTTACCGTTGGAGCCGTTACATCTTCCACAGTAAGTATCGCTGTACAAGTAGAGGTATTTCCATTAGCGTCTGTTGCTGTAAATGTCACTGTGTTCTCTCCTAGATCATCACAAGTAAAGTTGCTTGGAGATACACTAAAAGTAAGGTTAGTCCCTCCGCAAGCGTCTACAGATCCACCATCGAAAATAGAGGCATCTGTGATACTGACCATGCCAAAGGCATCTAACTCTAAACTTACATCTTGACATAACACTGTTGGAACTAAACCGTTCTCTACTGTTACAATAGCCGTACAACTGCTGCTTAACCCTTGCCCATCGGTTGCAGTAAGAGTGACCGTATTAGGACCAAGATCGGCACACGTAAAGGTGTCGATATCAATTTCCAAATTTGTGATTCCACAATTGTCCGTAGATCCTCCATCCAAATCGCTCGCAACAATCGTAGCGGTGCCTGTTGAATCAAGCAACAAAGTGATGTCTTGACAGACAACTATTGGCGAATCATCGTCGGTGATTGTAACTGTAAAACTACAAGTAGCGACATTCCCATTAACATCTGTAGCCGTAAATTCAATGATCGTTTCCCCAACAGGAAATACACTACCACTAGGAAATCCCATGGTCTGAACCAACGACGCAATACCACAATTGTCAAACCCAGCAGGCGTTGGAAAAGCAACAACAGCACCACAATTACCACCATTGGTCCCGCTTACAATATCTGCAGGACAGCTAATCTCTGGTGCCTGATTATCTTCTACGGTAATGGTTACCGAACATACATCGGTATTGCCATTGCCATCCGCTACCGTCCAGGTCACTACCGTATCTCCTAAGGGAAGTACCGCTCCAGCTAAGGTGGCCGTTCCGTTTAGATCATTGCTAAGGGTAGCCGTGTTACAGTTGTCGGTAAAGGTAGCGTCAAACTCTACACCTTGTACCGTGTAATGGCAGACCCCCGCATCGGTGTCTCTGCTCGCGCTTGCAGCACACGTAATTACTGGTGCTTCATTATCTTCTACAG
>JABSPI010000207.1 GCA_013214365.1 Erythrobacter sp. | reverse complement strand
TACCTCAAGGGCTTCGCGCTGCAAAACGCCCAGATCGAGCATGGCCGCGCCAAGGAATTGCAGGAATTTGTCGCCGACAACAAAGCCAATGTCGGGCGCTTCATGGGTCAAATGGCGCGCGAAGTGCCGCAAGTGCGCAATCATTTCGGCAAGGTGTTTGGCAAGAAAGACACCGCCCCAAGCCACACCGGCCCCAGCTACACCGAACAAGCGATCGCCGGTAAACAGGTGACCGATTACGAGCAGGAATGGCTCGATGCGATGATGGCGCAGGATGGCGAAACCGACGATTTGGAGCGCCGCTTGATCGCACGGATCATCGAAGAGGGCGAATAAGGCGCGCAGCGCCGCGCCCGATCTGGCCCGCCCACCCGCGCAAGCGGGCGGATATCGGTGCGTCAGACCATAAAGCTTTCGCCGCAGCCACACGCGCCTTTGGCATTGGGGTTTTCAAACACGAAACCGGCGGTGAAATCATCCTCCTGCCAATCCATGGTCGATCCCACCAGATACAGAACGCTCGCGCCATCGATGTAAAAGGTGCCGCCCGGCGTTTCGATCTTTTCGTCGAACTTGACCTCTTCGTTCACGTAATCGACCGAATAGGCCAATCCCGAACAGCCGCGCCGCGGGGTCGACAATTTGACCCCGATCGCGTCATCGGGCGCTTTGCTCATCAATTCGGCAATCCGCGCCTCGGCCCCTTTGGTCAGGATCACCGCGGCGGGGCGTTGTCTGGTGCCACTCTCGGCCATCATAACATCCCCAATTCAAGGCGAGCCTCATCGCTCATTTTCTCCGGCGACCATGGTGGGTCCCACACCAATTCCACCTCTGCATCACGGATACCGGGAACCGAGGCAGCGCGCAATTCAACCTCGCCCGGCATGGTTTCGGCCACCGGACAATGCGGCGTGGTCAAGGTCATAGTGATGGTGGCATCGGCCTCGCCATCAACCTCAACCCCGTAAATCAGGCCCAAATCATAGATATTGACCGGGATCTCGGGGTCGTAAATCTCTTTAAGCGCATCGATCACGGCGGTTTGCAGATCGCTGCCCGCGCCGCCCGTACCCGCTTGGGGCGGGCTTTGTTGGAGGAAGCCTTCGAGATAATCGCGCTCGCGCGGGGGCGCGGCATTGTGCGCGCCGGCATCGGGGTCAATCGCATCTTCAACCCGCGCACGCGGCGGCTTGGTCAACGCATCGGCATCGGTTGCAACAGGTGGAGTGTGGGGGCGGGTTTCGTCTGGTTGATCCATCATACTTTCCCAAAAATGCGCCGCGTGCGGGCAATGCCTTCTAACAGGGCGTCAATATCATCCATGGTTGAATAGAGGCCGAAACTGGCGCGCGCAGTGGCCGGCACGCCCAGATAATCCATCAATGGCTGGGCGCAATGGTGCCCGGCGCGGATCGCGACATTGGCCTCGTCCAGAATAGTGCCGAGATCGTGCGGGTGGATATCGTCAATCATGAAGCTGACGATCCCCGCGCTATCATCAGGGCCGAACACGCGCACATCATTCATCGCCTGCAATTCGCGCCGCAAATGCGCGACCAATTGGGCTTCGTGCTGGTGCATGCGTTCCAGCCCGAAATCGGTCACGTAATCGGCCGCCGCGGCAAAGGCGATCGCCTCGATGATTGCGGGCGTGCCCGCCTCAAAGCGTTGCGGCGCGCTGTTATAGGTGGTCCCGGCAAAGCTGACACGGTCGATCATCGCACCCCCGCCTTCCCATGGCGGCATGGCGTCAAGGATATCGGCGCGCGCCCACAGCGCCCCGATCCCGGTCGGGCCATAAAGTTTGTGCGCGGAAAAAACGTAGAAATCGCAATCAAGCGCGGCCACATCAACCGGCATGTGCGGCACCGCCTGACACCCGTCGAGCAGCAATTTGGCGCCCACATTGTGCGCCAGATCGGCGGCGCGCTTGGCATCGAGCACCCCGCCCAAAACGTTCGAGACATGGCCAAAGGCGACCAGTTTGTGCGCGCCGGTCAACATCTGCTGCGCCGCATCGAGATCGATCTGGTGATCTTGGGTCAGGGGACACACATCGATCACCGCGCCGGTTTGGGCCGCGATCATCTGCCACGGCACAATGTTGGAATGGTGCTCCAATTGCGACAGCAAAATCCGGTCGCCCGCTTGCAAATTGGCCCCGCCCCATGCCTGCGCGACCAGATTGATCGCCTCGGTCGCGCCTCTGGTGAAGACGATTTCGCTTTCGTGCCCGTTGACCAGAGCCGCAATCCGCCGCCGCGCCGCCTCAAAAGCGAGCGTCATATCGGCCGACCGGGAATAGACCCCGCGGTGGACCGTGGCGTAATCTTCGCCCATGGCGCGCGCCATTGCGTCGATCACGGCCCGCGGTTTTTGCGCGGTTGCGGCCGTATCGAGGTAATGCCACGGCGCGCCGTCTGCAGTGGTCAGACCGGGAAAATCACTGCGCGGATCAGAGCGCGGATCGGCGCCTGCATCGGGGTTAAGGGCGGTGGGCGCATTCACAGCTTGGCGGCCTCCAAAGCGGCCAATGCCGCATCGAGCAGCGATGCGCGCTCGGCATCGTCATCAAGCTCAACAAAGGCATCGCCAATAAAGGCCTGAACCAAGAGCCGCTGCGCCGCATCAGGGGCAAGGCCGCGGGCCATCATGTAAAACCGCGCAGCTTCGTCCAATTGGCCCACGGTGGCGCCATGCGCGCATTTCACATCGTCGGCGAAAATCTCCAGCTGCGGGACCGCATTGGCGCTGGCGCCCGCTTCCAAGAGCAAGCCTTTGAAATCTTGTGCGGCATCGGTCTTTTGCGCATGGCGGGCAACTTTGATCTCGCCCAGGAAATTGCCGCTGGCCTGCCCCCAATGGACCGCGCGCACGGTCTGGTTGGAGGTCGCATCGGGCTCGGCATGGATGGTTTGGGTCACAAATTCGCGCACC
>JABSPI010000206.1 GCA_013214365.1 Erythrobacter sp. | reverse complement strand
TCAACGAAGTGCAGGGGATCAACCGCGTGGTGTATGATTACACCAGCAAGCCGCCCGGCACGATTGAATGGGAATAAGGGCAACCTTTGCCCGTCCTTGCGCGTAGTTTAGAACAGGTGGGGATGTGTTGAAAAAGGGGATGAATGCGGTGAATAGCATTGCGAAGATGTCGGCTGTTGCAGGGGCATTGATTGTGGCTGCCTGTTCGCAGACCCCGCCCGAACCGGGCCCTGTCACCGGAAGCGTCTGGACCGTCGACAGCGACGCAACCAAGCTCTCCTATGTCTCGGTCAAGCAGGGCGAAATCGCCGAGGTCAACACGTTTGAGCAACTCACCGGATCGGTCAGCGAGAGCGGCGAGGCGGTGATTGAAATCGACCTCGCCTCGGTTTCGACCCTGGTTGATATTCGCGACGAACGGATGCGCGATGTGTTCTTCATTGTGGCCGACAACCCCGCCGCCACGGTCACCGCGCAAATCGACCCGGCTGCATTTGAAAACCTCAAAGTTGGCCAAAGCGTGCAAACCACGCTCGATACGACCGTCTCACTCAAAGGCGTAGAGGCCGGGTTTGATGCCGAGGTCACGGTCACCAGAGCGGGCGAAAACCGCATTCTGGCGGTGAGCGACAAGCCGGTTATGGTCTATGCCGACTCGCTGGAATTGACCGAGGGATTGGCGCAATTGCAAGCGCTAGCCGGGCTTGATTCGATCACGCCAGCGGTGCCGGTGAGCTTCTCGATTGCATTTGAACGCTGAGCGGCCGCCAATCCGCAGCCCCTCCCCGCCCCGTGCAGCTTGACCTAGGCTCTGACCCGCGCAGCGATGTTTTGCGCCGTTTGCAAGGCGCGATGATTGGCGCGTTTGGCCGGATCATCCGTCCGCCTGATAAGCGTCGCAGCCCGGAATGGGTGCTCGTCCACGGCGTGATCGGCGCGCAGACCAAGACGGCGGCGTCGAACGCGTCGACCGATGGGTTGCTCCAAAAGTTTGGGTCGTGGGAAGCGGTGGCAGAGCAATCGGTCAGCGTGCTCGAAGCGCATCTTGAGCGTCAGAGCTTCCCTTCCGTTGCGGCAAAGCGGCTCAAAGCCTGCCTCAATGCCATTATCGCTGAGCGCGCGGGCGTCACCCTTTCCCACCTCTCCAACCTGCCGCTTGAACCGGCAATGGCTTGGCTCGAAACTTTGCCCGGGGTCGCGCGCAAAAATTCCGCAGGCGTGATGAATGCCAGCACTTTCAACCGGCGCGCCATGGTCATCGACGGGCACCACCGCCGGATCATGCAGCGTATGGGGATCGTGCCCGCCAAGGCCGACACNGCCAAGACCTATGATGCGCTGATGCCGATCGTCCCGCGCGAATGGAGCGCGGAGGATATGGACGAGCATCATTTGCTGTTGAAGAAATTGGGCCAGACCTTTTGCCGCCCGCGCCGCGCACAGTGCGAGGGATGTCCGGCCATGCGCGATTGTGCGCAGGCGCAGGCGCAGGCGCGGGATGGGGGCCAAGCCCCGGATTAGCCCGTTCGATGTAAATGGGTATTATGCCAACCAGCTGGGCAAATTAGCTGTGCCAGTTAGCTGGGCAAACTAGATGGGCTGGGGCCAATGCAGCATGCGGCGTTGGACAAACCAGCCGGCCAGAGGCGCCAGAGCAAACGGCACCGCGGCCACCGCATAGGTCCCTGCATCCACCCGCTCCCCGCTCCAGCCCAGCAGGGCCACACTGCCGCCGATCAAAGCCGTTGCCACCAGCACGCCGGTNANCGGCCCCTGCCACCANCCNGGCTGGCTCAAGCGCAGGACCAGCGTGCCAAAAGCGGTGCCCAGCGGGGCGACAATCGCCACGCCTGCCAAACCGCTCACAACCATGCCGCCGGTCGCCGCAAAGCCCAGAAACACGAGCGCATCGCGCACCCCGCCTGCAGGGCTGGTCGCTGCCACCCCGACCGCGATCAGCACCACCCCGACCGCATAAACCAGAGCGGCCGCGGCCAGGCTGGCGGTGAACAATTGGACGGGTTTGGGAAATGCGTGCGGGGCCTCACTCATCGAATTCTCTCTTTTGCCGGTGCGCGCTGACGTTACGGCGCGCTGCGGAACGCAATATCACGGCGCCGCTTTGCACAAAAGTGCGCTTGCACCGCGCGGGAGAATCGGCTTGGATCATGCATAAATACGCAACCAATTGGGAAGGAAACCGCCATGAAAACCGCCATCACCGAAATGTTCGGCATCGAGCACCCCATCATCCAGGGCGGCATGCATTATGTCGGTTTTGCCGAGATGGCGGCTGCTGTTTCCAATGCGGGCGGCTTGGGGATCATCACCGGGCTGACTTTGGGCACGCCGGAAAAACTGGCCGATGAAATCGCCCGCTGCAAGGATATGACCGACAAGCCGTTCGGGGTGAACCTGACCTTCCTGCCCAGCTTGACCCCGCCCGATTATCCCGGCCTTGTCAAAGCGATCATCGATGGCGGGGTGAAAGTGGTGGAGACCGCTGGCCGCAATCCGGCACAGGTCCTGCCCGCGCTCAAAGGTGCGGGGATCAAAGTGATCCACAAATGCACCAGCGTGCGTCACTCGCTCAAAGCGCAAGAGATCGGCTGCGATGCGGTGAGCGTCGACGGGTTTGAATGCGGCGGCCATCCGGGCGAGGATGATGTGCCCAATTTCATCCTTTTGCCGCGCGCCGCTGACGAACTGGAAATCCCCTTCGTCTCATCCGGCGGCATGGCCGACGGGCGCAGCCTCGTGGCGAGCTTGGCGATGGGCGCCGAGGGGATGAATATGGGCACCCGTTTCATCGCCACCAAAGAGGCGCCGGTTCACGATAATGTCAAAGCCGCAATCGTGGCGGCGAGCGAGCTCGACACGCGGCTGGTCATGCGCCCCTTGCGCAACACCGAACGGGTGATGACCAATGAAGCAGTCGAGGATCTGCTGCAGATCGAAAAGGAAAAAGGCGCCGATCTGTCGTTTGAAGATATCATTGAACAGGTCGCGGGGGTCTATCCGCGGATCATGAGCGAAGGCGATATGGATGCCGGTGCGTGGAGCTGCGGCATGGTCGCTGGCCTGATCAACGATATCCCGACCTGTCAGGAATTGATCGACCGGATCATGGCCGAAGCCGATGCCATCATTGCCAAGCGTATGGGGGGCATGCTCGCCGCCTGATAACTGCTTTGAAATCATTGTATTGTCCCCGCCTGCCTGATTGGCGGGCGGGGACATAAAAAACGGGGGCTGGATCAGCCCCCGTTTTCTTTTGGCTTAGCGCCGGTTCAGTTGTCTTCGTCGA
>JABSPI010000205.1 GCA_013214365.1 Erythrobacter sp. | reverse complement strand
GCAAGCCTCGGTCGAGCGCGCGATCGCCTCAGCCTGGCCGCGCTCCTCGGCTTCGATCCCGGGAAATGCGCCGGACGTGTCGACCAAAGTGACAACCGGCAGGCCATAGCGCCCGGCCATATCCATCAAGCGGATCGCTTTGCGATAGCCTTCGGGTTTGCCCATGCCGAAATTGTGTTTGATCCGGCTTTGCGTGTCATTGCCCTTTTCATGGCCGATCAACATGATTCGCCGACCATTGAGCCGCGCAAAGCCGCCCATGATCGCTTCATCATCGCCATAGGCCCGATCCCCGCCCAGCGGCATGAAATCGGTAAAAGCGTGTTCGACATAATCGCGGAAATGCGGGCGTTGCGGATGCCGCGCGACCTGCGTTTTCTGCCAGGGGGTGAGTGAAGCATAGGTCGAGGCGAGCAATTCTGCGCTCTTGGCCTCTAGTCGCTCAATCTCGTGCGCGACATCAACCTGATGATTGACGTCCAACGAACGCATTTCAGAGATGCGCTCTTCAAGGCTTGCGACCGGCTTCTCGAATTCGAGATAGGAAATCATGTTGTTGCGCTAGTCCGAAGCGGGCCGCGCGGCAAGGGGGTGGCGCAAATTTACAAGCTCCACCAAGCGCGCGGCATCGACATGGGTGTAGATTTGCGTGGTGGCGATATCGGCATGACCAAGCAGCGTTTGCAACATCCGCAAATCCACCCCGCCCTCCAGCAAATGGGTCGCAAAGGCATGGCGCAAGACGTGCGGGCTGATCCCGGCAGGGTCGAGATCGGCGCGCACTGCCAGCTCTTTGAGCATTTGAAACAGCCGCACCCGCGACAAAGGTTTGCCGCCTCTGGAGGGGAACAGATAGCGGTTGGGCACGCCCCCGGCACCGTCATCAGGCCGCACTTTGAGCCACGCGCTCAAAGCTGCGCGCGCGCGGTCGCTGACCGGGACCATACGCGCCTGCCCGCCTTTGCCGATGACCGTGATCAACGGGGTGTCGCGCGGCACTGAGGTGAGCGGGAGGCGGACCAATTCGGTGGCCCGCAGGCCCGAGCCATATAACATTTCCAGCAAGGCCAATTGCCGGATCGCTTTGGGCGCGCCCGAACCCGCTTCCAGTTCAGCCCGTTCGAGCAAGGTGTCGACCGCCTCGCGGCTCAACACTTTGGGCAAGGGGCGGCGCGTGCGCGGATTGGGCAATGCGCCCGAGGGGTCATCTGTGCGCCACCCCTCGTCCATGGCAAATCCGAAAAACTGCCTGAGCGCCGATGCCTTGCGCGCCACGCTGGCGGGCGCCAACCCCGCCCATTCGCCCGCCAATTGCGCAATCGCGGCCCGCGGCGCGGTGGCAAGATCGCCCAGCACATCCTCCGCGCCGTCCAGATCGCGGCGATAAGCCGCCAGCGTATTGGGCGCAGCGCCGCGTTCGGCGGCCAGCATATCGAGAAAAGCCTGCGTTGCGCGCGACATGCGGGCCTATCCGCGCGCGACCGCCTCTGCGGCGATCATTCGCGCTTCGGCTTCCAAACCCACACGGTTGAGCGCCGAGGTGATGTGGTAAAGGTGCAGCGGGGTCATTTGCGACCAATCCGACCCTTGCATGCCCAGCCCCGCAAGCAGCGCAACCAGCGCCGGATTGTCGACATTGGCGGCCTTTTCAATCATCCCGGTCCAGCGCGTCTGGCGATCAAAATCGACCCCCAATTGCGCGCCCAGCGCGGTGATATCGGAGCCAGGCAGCCGATCGAGCCCGGCAAGCCCAGCGGCAAGGAATGCCGATTTGCGCTGGCCGGCGCTGTCATCATCGCTGACGAATGCGTCAAACCCTTCGGCCGAGACCGCCCCGCCCGCAGGATCGGCCAAGACCGCCAAGGCCCAGCCCAAACTGCCCGGATCGACAATTGTGCGCCACGCCGCAGCGTCGCGGTCGAGCCCAGCGGTCAGCATGGATGCGATCAGATCATCGGCATTGTCGGCATAAGCGGGCGCGGCCGGAATGCGCGCCGCGGCATAGGCGGTGAGGATCTGGCCCGAATATCCCAATTCAGCCTCGTCCCAGATATCGCGCATTGCGGAAATGCGGGTGGCGGGGTCTATCGCGGTGTAGGCCTCGCGCAATCTCGCGGCCCGCTGCGCGGTGTCGCCGCGCCCTGAATTGTCGGAATAAAGCTGCGAATACAATCCGATCAGAGCCTTGGCTGAAAACACCCCATATTGCGCGGCGGTTTGGGCATAGGGCGCGCGCTGGTCGAGCGGGAGGCCGGGCGCATTGGCTCCGGCCAATTGGTAATAGAGCGCCCCCTCCCCTGCCAATGCATCGCCCAGAAGGCCTTCGGGAATGGTTTCCCCGACCGCATTGGCCAGCGAAAACCGCCAAGGGGTGAGCGTGTCGACCCCGTCCCAAGTGACATTGGTCCCGCGCCGGCCGCGCCCGGCCGCACCGGCAAAACGCTGCGCCAGCAACAGGTCGATTTCGGGCGCGATCTCTTCGGCTTGCGCCGCGTTCAATTGCGATCCGGCGAGCGCCCCTTCGCCGGCATAGGCATTGCAGATCGCCTGCAACATCACCCATTGCGCATCATTGCGCGCCGAGCCTTGCAAGCGCACCGCCGGACACATGCCCACCACATCATTGCCCGCAATATAAGCGGTGAGCGCCTCATTGGTGAGCGCCTCATTCCAATTGCCGGTGTCGACATCCTGCACCAAAGCGCGCGCGACATTATATTCGCCCAGCGCATT
>JABSPI010000204.1 GCA_013214365.1 Erythrobacter sp. | reverse complement strand
ATTATCATCGATCCCGCCATTGGCCAGAACCACACCGGTCACACCGCCAACGGTGAACAGGAAGATAAAGCCCAATGACCAGACCATCGGCGATTTGAACTCGAGGCTGCCGCCCCACATCGTCGCGACCCAGCTAAAGATCTTGACCCCTGTTGGGACCGCAATGACCATGGTCGCCGCGGTGAAATACATCTTGGTGTTCACGTCGAGACCAACAGTGAACATGTGGTGCGCCCACACGATGAACCCGACCACACCGATCGCCACCATGGCATAGGCCATGCCGAGATAGCCGAAGACCGGCTTGCGGCTGAACGTGGCCACGATCTGGCTGATCATGCCGAAGCCCGGCAGGATCATGATGTACACCTCGGGGTGACCGAAGAACCAGAACAGGTGCTGATACAGAACCGGATCACCGCCGCCCGCAGGATTGAAGAAGGTGGTGCCGAAATTGCGGTCCGTCAAAAGCATGGTGATCGCAGCCGCCAGAACCGGCAGAGCAAGCAACAGCAAGAACGCCGTGACCAGAACCGACCACACGAACAACGGCATTTTGTGCAGGGTCATACCCGGTGCACGCATGTTGAAAATGGTGGTGATGAAATTGGTTGCACCAAGGATCGAACCCGCGCCCGCCAAGTGCAGCGAGAAGATCGCGAAATCAACCGCAGGACCCACCGAACCGCTGGTCGAGAGCGGTGCATAAACGGTCCAGCCGGTGCCCGCGCCATAGCCGCTGCCACCGGGGACAAACAAAGAGAGCACCAGGCTGCCAAAGCCGGCAACGGTCAACCAGAAAGAGATGTTGTTCATCCGCGGGAACGCCATGTCCGGCGCGCCAATCATCAGCGGCACAAACCAGTTACCAAAGCCGCCGATCATTGCCGGCATAACCATGAAGAACACCATGATCAGNCCGTGGGCGGTGATGAACACGTTCCACATGTGCAAAGCGGTGTTGAGGTCAACCGATTCCTCGCCGCCCATAAGCTCTGCCCACCAATACAGATATTGGATCCCCGGCTCAGCCAGTTCGAGCCGCATGANGCCCGACATCGCACCGCCAATGATCCCGGCAAAGATTGCGAAGATCAGATAGAGCGTGCCGATATCCTTGTGGTTGGTCGACATAAACCAGCGGGCAAAGAATGCCGGCTTGTGATCCGCATGGTCGTGCGCATCATGATCGCCGCCATGTCCGGCTGCTGCGGGAGCGAAGTCGTCTGCGGTGGTTGCCATCGTTTGCGTCTCTTCAGTTCGTATAATCGTTTATTCAAATCGCTGCGAGCCGGTCAGGCTTATGCAGCGTCGGCTTCTTCTGCGACATCTGCAGCGACACCATCACCTGCATTGGCATCAGCATTGGTGTCCGCCGCCACTTCTTCAGCGCCAGGCAGCGTGCCGCCCTGCTCCAGAACCCAGGCTTCGAATTCTTCCACCGGCAGAGCCTCAACCGCGATCGGCATATAGCCGTGGCGCGAGCCGCACAGTTCCGAACACTGGCCATAATACACGCCAGGCTCTTCGATCAGCAGCATCTTTTCATTGAGGCGTCCCGGGACCGCATCCTGCTTGAACCACAAAGCGGGAACAGCAAAAGCGTGGATCACATCAGCCGCCGTGGTCTGGATCCGCAGCGGCACACCAGCGGGCACCACCATGCGATTGTCAACCTCGAGCAGAGCCGGCCCATCCCAAGGCTCCGAACCCGCCATACGCTTGCTCGGCGAGATGTCCGGATCGTTGGGATTGTTGAGCATGTTGGAGATCACTTCAACATCGTGATCGGGATATTCGTAACCCCAATACCACTGATACCCCACAGCCTTGATCGTCACCGCATCAGCAGGCGGGGTTTCATATTGGCGCGCCAACAAACTAATCGAAGGCACAGCGATGCCCACAAGGATCAGCGCAGGCATCACCGTCCACACCACCTCAATCGCGGTGTTGTGCGTGGTTTTCGATGGAACCGGATTGGCGCCCTTGCGGAATTTCACCACCACATAGAGCAGCAGGAACAGCACAAACAGGCTGATCACCGTGATCACCGGCATCAACACATAATCATGCATCCACAGAGCATAGGCACCGTTGTCGGTGTATTGATCTTGGAAGGTCAGGCTTTTCACCCAATCGTCTTCGTAAGAGGTGGGCATGCCCTTGCCCTCGGTCGGAGCCATCGGCGTGTAACCGCCCGCTTCCTCAACCACCGCCGCGTCCGCGACAGCCTCACCCGTGCCATCGGCGTCTTGCGCCATGGCAGGAGCCGATACGAATGTCAGCGCAATGGCTGCAAATGCTGCGCACAGCGCAAGGGTTACGTATTTCATGCGGTCGACTGCCTGACCCATAATCATGCCCAATTGGTTCAAAATTTCATCCCATTCCGCACGCCTGATCCGCACAAGGCAAACCATACACGCCCGGTTCATCAGCGGTGCTCACACCACTTTCACAGGCCCCCTTAGCGGCGCTTGCCCACTGCCTCAAGCGCTTCTAGGGAGAAAAATATGCAAGCCGGCATGATGCACGTGCAATCACCGACTTATTTTCTCCCACCACCCTGCGTAAAAAGGGTTTATCACAGATCATGACCACCACCAAAATTATCCCCCGCACG
>JABSPI010000203.1 GCA_013214365.1 Erythrobacter sp. | reverse complement strand
GAGGGAAAACCCCTTGAAGATTTAGATTCTAGTTTAATAAAAACAGTAGTGGATATTCTCCCAGGGCTATATAAAAGCCCAAAGCTAATTGATATCGCAGGGGAGGCGGTCATAATTTCTGCTATATACCGTAACAAAGACGAGGATACCAAAGTCGCCTTAAAGATACTTTTGCCGGTACGTGTAGAATCAAAGTGGGACAAGTACCGACCAAAAAAGCGCGAGAAGTTCGAGCACATAAACGAAATGAAATTGCGCTTTATTAGAGGAATATCTATACAAAGACAGTTGTACGACATCATAAAGAGCGAACAGCTAGAGAACATTTGNTGTGTNCCTAAAGTAATAAGGCAATTNCAAAGCCCNACGCTNGGNTTTGCCATGGAGTACATGGAGAGCCAAAAGTTNCTTGATTGGTGTGAGAACACAACAGGNGAAAAAGAAATCTGTGATATGTTCGAGAAGATCTTGATTGGTGTTATGCATTGCTTTCACGGATGTAAACTCGTGCATACTGATTTTAAACCACAAAACTTTATTATTTCTAGCAATAGAGTGTGCTTTTTAGATTTTGGTATCGCAAAGATAAAGGGCGACGAGCAAAAGATAATCACTAGCGTCAAGACGAAAGAGTTGAACAGTGGCATCTTTTCGACAGAAAGACAACGTGCATTCCCACGGCTCCGTGGATATTACGAGGATATATACAGCCTAGGAATAATATTTCACTGCATGTTTTGCAGAGGATTACCGCCAATAATTGGCGATCCAAAACATCTGTGGGATGTGTTCTCACCCGACGTATTGCCTCAAGGATTCCGAGAGTTTTTCGTAAAATGCACCGACGAGAGAAGCGACGAGAAGTATCAAGACATTACTTACATGTACAACGATTTTCGTAGTATATGTAATGAATATTTCCGCAACATGAAAACCACGGTTATTGATAACACAAAGAGTGTAAACGTCTTTGGTATTTCTTTTGACATGCGCTGCTTAGATTATGTCAAGGAAGAAAACAGAGGCGTGGTATACAACTTATTGAAAGGCATTGAATGTTTACAAAAAAAACAAGACACATAAACTTTGTATTTCTAGTACTGATAATCCTACTCGTTTCTTGCCAGGGAACCAAGCACTGCATTGCAATTGGTGGTGGATCTGACAAGTACGGCATCGACGATGCGTCTCTAGAGTATTGTTATAGCTCAGACGCTAGCGCACTAGAAAAAGCAAACGTACTGGTTAGCAATACAGGCGAAAAATTCTTTATCGTGAACAAGAAGTATATTGAATATGCAAACAACGCGATAAAGCAAAACCAAAATCTAAAGGCATCTAGCACAACAGTAGACAAAGATACAACTTGCTTACAAGAGTTTTGCACACTTGTAAAACCTAAATAATACCGTCTATCGCAATGCCTTTAGATAGACACCTAACGGGTGTACTTCACCCGTTTTTTTTGTGGAGTGAATACTATGGTAATTATACCGCAAAGAAAGGGACTAGCTAAAAAGACGGCATCGCAACAGGCAAGCAGTATTATAAAAAAACGCGATGACTTTCTACAGATACAGGAGATTGAAAAAGAAATCATCCTGATGTTTGAGGAAATGAAAGACGGCGATCCCGAAGAAAAGCAATACTTGAAACAAAAGATAGACTATTTTGAGAGGCAAAGACTTGAGCTCATTAAGATGGTCTCTTATTGCGACTATGTGGTTTGCATCAAAGACAACAAGCTGTGCGCAAACAAGCGCATGGAGAACGGTGATTTACACACTATAGATATGTACCTGCATAGCAAGATCGAGGAAATAATACAACACATCGAGAATAACAAAATCTAAACCCAAACACTTTTTCCAAACGCAATTCCAAACCTCCGACCGGAGGTTTTTTTATGCCTACTCATTTTCTCCAAAATCGCTCTGTATCCCTTATTTTTTCACCAAGTATACCATATGGTATCCTTGGAAAGATTTAACTATTTTAAGCGAGCACAGCACGTTAAGCACTTTTTTGCACATTATTTTATTTTATTGTTGCATTAATGAGC
>JABSPI010000202.1 GCA_013214365.1 Erythrobacter sp. | reverse complement strand
ATATTCGATCGTGATGTCGAACAAAGCGGGCAGCCGCACACCCGAGCTTTGGTCGGCGGTGAAGCGGACGGTGCGGTCAGGATTTGCCTTTGCCCGCTCGTCCATCTTGACCAATTGCGCCCCATCCAGGCGAAGCGGCAAGGCGTAATAGAAGCGCGGCACTTCATCGATTGTTTCGATCCGTCCGCCGCCCAATGTCCCGTCGAGCCAGTAATTGGTCCCATCAATCTGGGCGCGCACGATCATGTGGTCAAAATTGGCCGGCATCGGGGCCAATAAAGGCAGCGCGTCCCCCCCACGCGTGCGCACGAGCACCACTTCGGATTCAACCCCGAGCTGTTGTAAGATTGCATGCAGCAAAACCGATTTGGCCTTGCAATCGCCAAATCTCAGCTCCCACGTCTCCTCGGGCGATTGGGGCAGATAATTGCCGCCATCCAGGCCATTGAGCAGGTAGCTGATGTCATCCTGAACCATTTGCAGCGCCAGAGCGGCGCGGGTCAGCGGGTCTTGGCTTGATGCGGCAATCCGTGCGATTTCACCGGCCAGTTCGCCCTCTGGCTCAACCATGCCGGCGATCTGGTAATGTTCGGCCATGCTAGACGAGACATCTTCCCAACTCTCATAGGTGGTCACCTGCATCAAATTACCAATCCGGAACCGGCTGGGCGCGTCATTGGGAAAAGGGTCCGGCTCTGACACTGGCAATTGCGCTGACCACACTTTGTAACCGTCGATCACTTGTGGATCGTCCACCTGCGCCTCGCCCTCGCGGTTTATCGTCACCGCAAGGTCTTCAGGCCAGGAAACGCTGATTCTACCGCTTTCGAGGGGAAAGGGATCAGCGATCAGGCCTGATTGCCACTGGACATTTTCGCCCAGAGCCTGATCACTCACAGTGGTTGAGTAGGACAGTCGCAGCACATCACCCAGCCTTGCGCCCGGCACTGTCATCGTAGCGGTCAAAGCCCCGTTCAACAGCCGCGATTCCAGCCCCCGTTCGCGGCGCAGGATTTCGAATTTCTCGTCGCCCTCGAGCAGGTCGATCACTTCATCACCGCGGATCAATTGCGCCGCATGGACAATCAGATCCCCTTTGTCGGGCAACCAATTGGCCGATAAGGTGCCCGCCTGAGTTAGCGTTTGCGGCGTATCGAGCGCGATGGCGCTGTCTACATATGTCCACAATCGCCCGCTTTCGATCCGGGCTTGCTGATCTATCAGGATGATGGGGGCATCTTCGGTCCGATCGGCAGTGTTGATCTGTTGTTGGTCGACCCAATCGGGGGCCTCTTCATAGAGCACTTGGTCGCCGGCAAGCGCCGGTTGTGTGAGCAGCGCGGTGGTAAGTAAAAGCGACCCGATAAAACGCATGCAGCCCCAATCCCTTATTGCCAGATTCGAAAGCGCGTAGTGAACTCGTGTCGGTCTCGCTTTGCAACATTAAAGCTGTGCAATTGTACGAAACCGTCACTTTGATGTGTTGATAGGGGCGTCTGAGCGAAAAATTCATCGGGAATTGATCGAAAATCATCCTATTGGTGGTTGCATCACCGCATCAAGCTTGGGACAAAGAAAGAGAGACAGGGAAGTCGCGCGCGTGCGCCGCGACTGGCGACGACTTTGCATCGGCGACGTCGTGCCGTGAAATTGGGGAGGGGCCGTGCAAACGGACCTGTGTAAAATGACCCAGTGCAGATTGCTCCACAAGGGTGGGTTGATGCGGCATGGTTGCATGCAATTAAACCACGGCAGGCCGGGGGCTGCTGGTTTGGCGCAAGCCTATTTGCGCGAAATCCCGCTTTTTCTCATCATGCGGCGGTCAGAGGACTTGTGCAGGGGGCTGGAAAAGGCGACACTGAAACATCTCCCGGGGGGTATGAGATGGCGAACACAGGGATGAAGCGGGGCTGGTGGTCAGCCTTCAGTGCAGGCAGGGCCGGCTTGGTCCGGCTTCTTGCTGTCCTTGGTTTGATTGCAATCTATCCCTCTGCCAGCGCCATTGGAAATGGCACGTTTGAAGGCGTCGCTTCTTGCGCTGGATCGACCTGTCATGGCCGCGCACAAGGCAATGGCGCGGTGGTTCGCCAAGATGAAATCGCAACCTGGCAGGAGCCTTCATCGAAAAGTGGCGCGCATAGCCGCGCCTATGCGGTTTTGTTGGGTGAGCGCGGTCGCCAGATCGCAGCCAGCCTTGGCTATGAAAGTGCGGCCAGTGCGCCCCAATGCCTAGGTTGTCATTCGACCTATGCACCACAAAACAAGCGTGGCAATCGCTTCACTTTGTCCGATGGCGTGGGGTGCGAAAGCTGCCATGGGGCATCGGGCAATGCCTGGCTTTCGAG
>JABSPI010000201.1 GCA_013214365.1 Erythrobacter sp. | reverse complement strand
GCCATGTGCGCCCGATTTCGGGGTAATCCATCCCAAGTGCTTAGGATCTGGCGATAATGGGCGATTGCGGGCAACTCACCATTGAACCGGCTGCGCTGGGGGTATAGCTGCTTTAGGTGATGGAAGTCAGAGGCCGACTCGCCATGTCTGGCAGAGCGGGGCGCTGATATCGCTCGAAGGAGAATTTCATGAACACCATCACCCGTTTGCCGCTTGCGATCGTTGCGCTGGGTGCGGCTGCACCAGCCATGGCCCACGAGGCCGGTTTCCTGCACACCCATGGCGAAGGTCTCGCCGCCGCAGCTGCTGCTGCGCTTGCCCTTGGCGGGGCATTGGTGTGGAAACGCCTCGCCAGCCGCGCGCGCAAGTAAACCTCGATTAGGGAGACAGTTAGATGAAAAAACTGATCACACAGCTGGCCGAGAAAACCGGTCTGATCGTCACCGCCAAGGCCCATTGCGACGTGCCTTGCGGTATTTATGACACGGGCCCTGCACTGTATCATGCGGTGTCGGTTGTGCGTTTGATGGACCAGTTCCTCGCCGCTGATGACAGCGCGTTTTTGACCAAAGCGCGTCTGGTTGCGAACAAGGAAGAGCAGGCCGAGAAGGTAAAGCACGAGATCCGCGTGATCTGGGGCGATTACATCAAGCCGCCGATCGTGGAAAAATACCCCAACATCCACGAATTGACCCATTCGATCATGATGACCGCATCGAAGTGCAAGCAGGATTGCCACCGCGAAGATGGCGAGAAACTGGTTGAGCTGGTCAATGAGTTTGCCGAGATCTTCTGGGCAACCAAGGGTGTGGAAACCGGCAAGGCGCCGTGCCCCTATGAACCCAAACTTCCGGTTGTGTTCCCCAAGCTTGGCTAAACGCCTGGTGGACCCGTCCGGCCATAAGGGCCGCGCGGTCCGGGGAGCGCAATGAACCTGTTTGGTTTTACATTTGTCCGGATTTCCGGGCCGAGCATGGAACCCGTGCTCGAAGATGGTAATTTCGCCCTGTTTCACCGCCCGCTATTTCGCGCGTGCAAGGTGGAGCAGGGCGATATTGTTTTGGTCGATCACCCCGATTTGGGCCTGATCGTGAAACGCGCGCGCGAGATTGCCGCCGATGGCGCGGTCGCGTTGGAAGGGATATCGCCCGTCTCAACGCCCGCCGCGATGTTGGGCAGCGTTGCCCCGCGCCAGGTGCGCGGGCTTCTGGTCAAATCCTGGGCGCAGTGATTGTTACAGGCGCCCGTCTACACCGATAAGAATTGCGCGGATTGCGCCGCTATCTGATCGCGTTTGGCCCGCGCATCTTCGCGCAATTGCGTGTGTTCCACCCATGTCGAATGGACCCCGCTTGAAATCTTATGCGGCAATTNCGCCCGGCAGATCGGCCCTTTGGTCACATCGCTGGCATCAAGGATGGCGAGCTGCGATGTGCCGGAATTCTCGTCGATCAGGAAGGTGACCAGATAGCCATCATCTTCAGCAAGAGCGCCTTTGCGCGGAACCATCGGGCTCTCGCTGGCATAGACCCCTTCGGGCAGTTGATAGACCTGTTCCTCGCCGGTCTGGGTGTCGTGGCGGACATAGCCATTGAACAAGAACCATCCCGGCCGCGTTGTGGTCGACCAGATGTAGCGGTTGGGCTTCATCGCATAGGCGGGATTGATCATGCCAAATTCGACGATCCGGTCCGACAGACGCTCTTCCACGGTTTCGCCCGTCACCAGATTGAAGCGCCACCGATGCAGCCGGCTTTGGAAGGAATGTTCGTCGACATAGGCCATCATATGGCTGTATTCGCCCGCCTCTTCGATCGGATCGGGCATTGGTTTGTCTTGATAATAGCCCTCGAGCACGACCTCATCGCCCTCCTCCCATGCATTGGTCCAATGCAGGACATAGGTGGGCGAGGCTTCGAACCAGCGAATATCTTCGGGCTGGCCATGGCGCGGGATCAGCGCAAAGCGGGTGGGCACGCCCTCATGAATGCGCGCGGCGTGAATATTGCGCTCCAGCAGGTCTTTATCCCAGAACAGGGGCATGTCGTTGAGGATCGACCAGTTTTTGGTGATCGCCATATCATGGGGCAAACGCGGACCGGACAGGGGGATCGGCACGTAATGCACCAAGGCGCCCATGCGATCGACCACGCCGTAATGCATGTAAGGGGCGTATTTGGAATAGTTGAAGAACATGCATTCGCCGGTCGCCTCGTCGACCTTGGGATGGGCCGACACCCCGTCGATCGGTCCCCATGGCGCCTTGCCCAGATTTTCGAGCGTTACCGGGTCCATCTGCCACGCCTCGCCGCATTGATAGAGCGTGGCATAGGCGGTGCCGGCATGGACGATGATATCGGTCGAACCGGTGTCCTTGAGCCCTTCATGCGCGCCAAATCCGGGCCTCTCGCTGGTGCCCACAGGGTCCATCAAGCCGCCCCATAAAGCGCGGCCTGCAATCTGTTCCTGGGTAAAGCAATGGGTGCGCACAAAGCGGTTGCGATAGCTTGCCTTGCCGCCTGAAATGCTGACCTGGTGGACCATGGCATCGCCATCGAAGGGGTGGTGGCGACCGATGGGTTGGTGGACCGGATTTTCGGTGTTGCGCAGGTAAATCCCGTCCATATCGCCGGGAATTGCCCCCTCGATCACCTCAAGCTCATCGACATCGACTTCCTCGTGCAAAGGTGTCCATGGCCCCGACAGATAGGGGTGGTTGGACGGCTCAAGGCTGGTTTTGACCGCAGGATGGCGCGTAATGGTCATGATCTCTCCTTGGGCCGCAGGATAACCCAAGGCGGGCTCAAGGCAAAGCGTTTGCGAGGAGAGATTTCGCGCGCAAATTCCTGCGCAAGGGGCCAAGGATCCAGCGGGCGCGGGCGCGAGCGGGCCCGCTTGGCGGTTTAGAGTGCGTTTTCGCTGTGCAAAGAGGAGGCGAAACTGGTGAAGATCACCTTGGTGT
>JABSPI010000200.1 GCA_013214365.1 Erythrobacter sp. | reverse complement strand
CTGCGCCGCAAAATCGAGGCCGACACCAGCTCGCCGCAATTGATCCTGACCGTGCGCGGCGGCGGCTATCGCTTCGCTGCGACGGTCAAACGGGTTCCGCCGCGTGTGGACCAGATATGAAGTGGCTCGTCCCCAAAAGCCTGCTGGGCCAGGTGATGGTCAGCGTCGCGCTGGCGCTGTTCGCTGCCCAGCTGGTCTCGGCGGGGCTGCTTTACCGCGCCAGTGAGGAGCGCCGTGAAAGCGCGACCATCACCGCCGCGGCGCTGCGCTTGATTGGCGAGGCCGAGCGGGCCGAACGCAGGGACGCACGCAGGGACGAGCGCAGGGCCCAGCGGGCCGCGCGCCGCCGTGGTGAAACGGGTCCAGCGCAAGCCGGACCCAATCAGGCAGATCCGGCGGCCCCAGCAGCAGCGCAGTCCCGCCCGCGCAGCCTCGAACAAATCGCCGAGCAACGCAGACAAAACCGCTTCGACCAATTGCCGCGCGTGCTGCGTTACACCACGGCGCGCCACGCGCCGCTGACGCCATTGCCGCAAGAGGGGGAACGCGAGGCGCGCCTGCGCCAAGTGCTCGAACGCGAAGATATCACTGTCCATGCCGCAGCCATCATAACTCAGCGCGCGGGCGAGGATCCGGCGCTGCAACGGTTTGCCGCGAACCGGCCAATGTTCCAACGCGACACCGGGTGGCAGGATCGCACCTTGCTGCTGGCCAGCATCCAGCGCGAGGCGGGCGGGCGCTGGGAAACCGCGCGCGTGGTCGCGCCCGACCGCGCCAAAGGCGTGNTGAGCGGGCTGATCACACAAACGCTTGTGACCTTTGTCCTGCTGATTGCGATTTTNTATTTTGTCCTGCGCCGGATCACCCGCCCGCTTGGCATATTGACCGAACGGGTGAGCGATTTCTCGCAGCGCCCCGAACTTGCCAGCAAGCTGGAGGAAAGCGGCCCTGCCGACACCCGCCGGTTGATCGCGGCCTATAATGCGATGGAGACGCGCATTGCCGCCATGCTCGATGAAAAGGACGTGATGCTGGGCGCGATCGGGCACGATCTCAAAACCCCGCTCGCAGCGTTGCGGGTGCGGATTGAAAGCGTGGCCGATGACGATCAACGCGGCAAAATGGCCGCAGGTATCGAGGACATCACCGCAACGCTTGACGATATACTCGCGCTCGCCCGGGTCGGACGCGACAGCAATCCCGAAGCGCATGGCGCAGAAGCGGTCGATCTGGGCGCTCTGGCCAGCGCGATTGCGGCCGAATTTGAAGATCTGGGTCAACCCGTCGAGGTGATCGCGTGCGAGCGTCTGGTTGCGCGGGTGCAGGTCACCTGGATCAAGCGCGCGCTGCGCAATCTGATTTCCAATGCGGTGCGCTATGGCGGGGGGGCGCAGATTTCAGTCATTGCCGAGCATGGCGCGGCGATTTTGCGGGTGGAGGATGACGGCCCGGGCATTCCCGAGGCGCGGATTGCCGATATGTTCGAACCCTTCACCCGCGGCGAAAATTCGCGCAATCGTGCGACCGGGGGAACCGGGCTGGGCCTCACTCTGGCGCGCGCCATCGCCCAACAACATGGCGGCGATCTGGAGCTCGAAAATCGCGCAAGCGGGGGGCTCAGAGCGCAGATCCGCCTCCCTATTGAGTAGGACCGATTGGCCCGGTTGAGGGCCGCCTGCCTGTGTCTGGCTACGGGCACGCCAGGCCCACTGCGTGCAGTAAATCGCCATTTGCCCCGACCGGCCGCTTTGCTAGATAAGCATTTATGACAGCGCTGTTTTCATGGCTGGCACGCACCTTTGTGCTCTACCTCCTTTTGGCGCTGGCAATCGGGATTGCGATGGCGGTGTGGCCCAATGCGCCTGCCTTTATCGATGGATGGCGCGAAGACACGGCAGGCATTGCCGAAGTGAATGCGCGGATCACCGAGGCGCGCAACACCGCGCAGGACCGGCTCGACCAAAGCGCGGTGGCAATCCGCAATCTGTCGCTTGATCAATTGGATGCACAGATCGCGCAAAAAGAGGCGGAGCGCCGCCAATTGTCCGAGACCCTGACCGATCAGGACGCTGAATGGCTGGCGCATTATCGCCCCTCGCGGATTGTCGAGCGCAAGCAGGTCGAGATCGAGATCGCCCTGCGCGATGCCGAGCTCGCAATGCTGCGCGCAGCGCGCGCGCCGCGCGAGGAATTGGAGCGCGCCGAAGATTTCCTCGAACGCAACCCCACGAAACCGACAACCGGCGCCATTGCCGCTGCGCAGCGCCAATGCCGCGCCGCCCGCGCCGCGCTGGCCAATTTCAACGCCCGAACCACCCTGTCCCAGCAGGCGCGCGAAATGGTCCTGTCCGAGGGCAGCGAGCTGGAGGCGGCCGCCCGCCGCGATTGCACCAAGGTGCAAACCCTCACCGCCCGCCGCGCGGCCGCAGAAAAAAC
>JABSPI010000020.1 GCA_013214365.1 Erythrobacter sp. | reverse complement strand
AAACCCGTCCTGCTTGTGATTGGCGCAGGCGCCGGCATAGGCGGCAACACCGCTGCGCATTTTGCCGCGCACGGATACCACGCCGTGTTGGCGCGGCGATCGGACGAGGCGGGATTGCAAAAAATGATCGCCCAGATCGAGGCGGCGGGCGGCAGCGCGTCGGGCACGCTGCTCAATGCCACCCAAGACGGCGCGATCGAAGAGCTGGTCGCGCGGGTCGAGAGCGATATCGGCCCGATCGACACCGCGCTCTACAATCTGGGCGCGCAGATCGGCAACAGGGGGCTGCACGACACCCCGCATCGCACGTTCGAGCTGGGCTGGCGGCTGGGCTGTTACGGGGTGTTCCGGCTCGCCCATGCGGCCTTCCCGCATATGGTGGAGCGCGCCAAAAACGGCCGGCATGCAACCTTGCTGGTGACCTCGGCCACATCGGCGGTGCGCGGCAATGCGGGCCAACACAGCCACGCTGCGGCCATGGGCGCGCGGCGCATGTTGTGCCAGACACTGAATGCCGAATTTGGCCCACAAGGGATCCATGTGGCGCATATCGTGGTCGATGGCGCGGTCGATGCGCCCGACACTTTGGGCAAGCTGCTGGGCGACAAATTCGAGATGTATAAAGCCTCCAAAGGCCCCGATGGCGTGATCGATCCCGCGGCGATTGCCCAAACCTATTGGAACCTTGCCCAACAACCGCGCAATTGTTGGACGCACGAGATCGATATCCGCCCTTGGACCGACACTGCGTGGTGGAACGACAATCCCAATCCGCAAATCAATTCAAGCGCGGCCAATCCCGGCTTTGCCGGCCCGGCGGACAAAAGCACCGCTTAGGCTGGCGGATGCACCGCCCGGCGCCGGGCGCGCGCGCGTCAATCGGTGCGCAATTGCGCCAAAACGGCGCGCAATTGGGCATCGAGCGCGGCATCGCTCAAACCGCCATCGGCAAAATTTTCGCCAAAGCTGGGGACCGATAAATGCCCCACCACATGGCCGCCAAAACGCGGCATGGCGGCCACCGCAAATTCGAGCACGCCGCCCGCGCCGCGCCCGCCCGGTGACGTCGCCAACAGCACCATCTTTTTGCCCTGCCACACCTCGCGCCCCACCCGGCTGCACCAATCGAACAGGTTTTTGAACGCCGCGGTGTAGCCGCCATTGTGTTCCGCAAAGGAAATGATCACCGCATCAACCGCGGCAATCCGGGCAAGGAAATCATGCGCCAATTGCGGAATGCCATCGGCCACTTCGCGGTCATGGCGATAGAGCGGCATTTCATAATCGTGAATGTCGAGCGTCTCGACCTGCGCGCCCTCAACCAGGCTGGCGGCATGCTCGGCCAATTGGCGATTGATCGAGACCGAAGAATTGCTCGCAGCAAAAGCGAGAATCCGCATCAATTATCCCTTCCATTCGCGCCGCTCTTCAGCAGCGCGCAAAACTTCGTAGGACACTTGCAGCTTTTGAAATTCTGCAGCGGCGTCCGCATCGCCCGGCTTGACATCGGGGTGAACCAATTTGGCTTTGGCCCGGTAACTTTTCTTGATCGCGGCGAAATCGGCATCGGCTTCGAGNTCGAGCGTTTCGAGCGCGCGCATTTCATCCGCGCTGCGCGAGCCATCGCCCGAGCCGCTCCACCCATAATGCGCGCTTTCGGCATAGCCGGCGCTTTCCTGCCGCTCGGCCTTGGCGCGCTCTTCCTTCTCGGCCTTTTCCAACCCTTCGAAATAATCCCATTTCTGGTTGTATTCGGCCGCATGCTTTTGACAAAACCACCATTTTTCCGGGCTGTTGGGGGCTTTGGGTGCGGGACACACGCCCGGCTCATTGCAACCCGCGCGGTCGCACAGGCGCACATTGGTCGCCTCGCGCGAGGCTTCGTAGCCGCGCCAGCGGGGAAACCCCCAATCATTGGAGCGCCGCGCCTTAGGCATGGGCGCAAATGTCGTTGGTCGAACAGGTCACGCGGTCAATCTAGGAAAACTGGCAGAGATTGCAAAGGTGTGGGAACCAGTTTTTAATTGAAATGTTGCATTGCAATACATTCATCCCATATGAGCGGGGCACCCCCCGATCAACGCGATCAATCAGGACCCCTTTTCGAGCCCGCAATGAGCCAGCAATTGACCATATCGAGCCTGTTCTCAGCTTTGTCGCTGGTTCTGCTTGTGCTGTTTGCGCGGGCGGGCGCGCCGATGGATGATTTCTCCGCATCCGGCGGGGCCATGGCGGTGGCGATCCACGCCATCGCCGATTTGCAACCTTAAGCCGATCCCCCAAGCGCAGTTGTAAACTGAGCGCTCTCAGGTCGCGCGATAGCAGGCGGCGGGTAAAATAGGATCGGCGGCCCCGTTCTCACAGCGCCGCCGACCCGGTTTTCATATGGCCTAAGGGTCAATCGCCCCCTTTTCGGGCCCTTTCGGACCCTCTTGGCCGCGTGTCACATTCAATTGATGATAATGCTCGCCGCACGGCGGTTCTGGGCCCATGCCTCGGCATTGGAGGCCAATGCCACCGGGCGTTCCTTGCCATAGCTGACCGTGCGGATGCGATCGGTCGATACGCCCAGGCTCACGAGGTAATTCTTCGCCGCATTGGCGCGCCGCTCGCCCAGAGCAAGGTTGTATTCGCGCGTCCCCCGCTCGTCACAATGGCCTTCAATGGTGAAGGTGAGCTGCGGGAAGCGGGCGAAATATTGCGCTTGCGCTTGCAGCGCGGCGGCGTCGGTGGAATCGATATTGAACCGGTCGGTGTCGAAATAGATCACGCTCGCTGATCCCACCGCCTGTTCGAAATGGCTTTGCGTGCCCACTTGCGGGCCGGTCGGGGTGGGCGTCGGGGTTGGGGTGACCGGTGCGGGTGGCAGAACCTCGGTCTCGGTCGGCGGGGGCGGCAAATCTTCGGGAGCTTTGGGCGCACACGCGCTCAACGCCAATGCGCTGGTCGCCAGCGCTGCCATTGCGGGTTTTGAAAAGGCAATTGTCATCTCATGCTCTCCATTTGTGCCGGTTCTTTTATGATTCTGTCAGTTTAACAGAGGTTTGCCTCAGGGGCGAATCGGACCCCAGGCCGGATCGGATGCATCCACCGGGGTTGGCAATTTGCGTTCATTGCGACCGGTCAGATCAACCTGCCACAAGGACGAGCGGCCCGAATTGCGCGCGGTGCGGAAAAACTGGATGATCCGCCCATTGGGCGCCCATGTCGGGGCCTCGTCCTGCCAACCACGGGTCAACACCCGCATATTGCGTCCGCCCGGCGTCATCACCGCGACATTGAAATCGCCGGCAATCCGGGTGAAGGCGATCTGATCGCCGCGCGGGCTCCATTCCGGCGTCGCACAGCGCCCGCCGAAAAAGGTGATCCGCCGCTGGTTCGATCCATCGGCATTCATGATATAGCATTGCTGCGCGCCCGAACGGTCGCTTTCAAACACGATCCGGCTGCCATCGGGCGAATAGGACCCGCCAATATCAATCCCCGGCGTATTGGTCAGCCGCTCGCTCGCGCCGCCGCTGACCGGCACGCGGTAAATGTCGGTATTGCCCGCAACCGCCATCGAATAAAGGATATGACGCCCGTCTGGCGACCAACGCGGGGCCAGAGTGGGATTGCGGTTTTCGGTCACCAAGGTCTGCTGCCCGCTGCCAATGTCATAGACATAGATGCGCGGATTGCCGTCGACATAAGAGAGGTAGAGGATTTTGGAATAATCGGGCGAATAACGCGGGGTAAGCGCGGTCGCGCTGCCCAAAGTCAGGAACCGGTGGTTTGCCCCGTCACTGTCCATCACAGCCAGACGTTTGACCCGGTTATCCTTGGGCCCGGTTTCCGCGATATAGGCGATCCGGCTGTCGAAGAAGGGGTCCTCGCCGGTCAACCGGGCATAGACGATGTCGGAACATTTGTGCGCCGCGCGGCGCCAATCGGCCGGGCGCACCACCCATCCCTCGCGCACCAATTCATCCTGCAGAGCGACATCATAAAGGTAGCAGCCAACCACCAGCCGCCCATCGCCGCGCGCACGGACATAGCCATGGACAAGCATTTCGGCCCCGCGGCCCGACCAACTGCCCCAAGCCGGATCGGTGATCTGGGCAAATTGCGGGGCGGGCAAACGATCAGGCCCGGTCGGTTTGAACAGGCCGTTATTGCGCAAATTGGCGGTGATCACCCGCGCGATTTCGAGCCCCAATGCGCGCGTGCCATCGGCATTGGCGGGCGTGGGCGCGTCGCGGTCGGTGGCAAAGGCGGGGATCGCCACGCCCAAATCCTGCCAATCGCTTTCATCAGTGACAGTGCCGCGCAGCGGCCCATCCTCGTCAAACGCCTCGCCTTCAATCGCGACATCTTCGACCACCCCGCCCTCGGCCAGAATGTCGCTGGCCTGATCGGGCAGGTCTTGATTTTGCGCGGCCAGCGAAACCGGCGCAGCCGCAGCCAGCAGGCCGGTGAACAGGGGCAGGAGAAATGTCGTTTTCATAGGGGTCAAAGCCTTCTGTCGAATTGCCATTCGAGGTCGTCCCAACGGCTATAGAATTGCTCGGGCAGGTTGAAAGGGGCGGCAAGCTGAACCGCCCTGATTGCGCGTTCGCAATGCAGGCTGGCTTGCGGGCGATTGCCGGCGGTGATGCTGCCGGGTTGAGTGCGGCAGGTGGGCCGCCCTTTGAGCGTCCCGTCAGGGTTGAGTTGCCACGATACAATCGACACCAGCAATTCAGCCTCCACCCCCGATGGCGCGTTCCAATGCGGGCGCAATTGCCGCGTGATTGCCGAGGACAAAGCGGCGCGTTCGCGGCGGCCAAAATTGGCGGCGGGCGCGGTCGCATTATCGCTGGTGGTCGAGGAGCCTTGCCCGTCGAGGAAATTGTCGCCGATCCGGCTGCCGCTGCCGCGATTGGCGGGGCGTGCGGGCGGGCTTGCCTCCCTGCGCGGGGCCTCACTGGGCCGCGCAGTGGGGGTGCGCGGTGCGGGGGCGCGCGATGCGGGCTGGGGTGCGGGCTCGGTTGCAGGCTGGGGCGTCGCCTCTTCGGGCTCGGGCACATCCACATCAGGTGTCGGCGCCTCGACCTCATCGGACAAGGTCGGCGCGATCGCTGCGCGGCTTTCCAGCGCCGGGTTGGGCGCGCTCGCCTCAAGGCTCACCTCGCTCGCAAGGCTCACCGAGACACGCTGGGGCATAGAGAAGGGTTGCGGGGTGAAAAACATCTGCAACACCAAAGCCAGCGCCAGCAGCACATGCAGCGCCAGCGCGACCAGCAGGCCGATCTTGTCCTCTTTGTGAAAGGCGCTCTCTTGCATCATTCAGGCCACGCTATGGGACGCTATCTGAACTGTCGGTGACTTGGGTGATCCGGGTGATTCCAGCCCGGTTCAATTCGCCCAGCACCGCCATCACCCGCCCGTAATCGAGATTTTCATCCCCGCGCAGGACAATCACCGGATATTCGCCATCCGCCCCGCGATCAATCGCGGCCAGCGCATCGGCAAACCCGCCGGCCGGCACCGGGTCTTCCTCGACGAAAATCTGACCCTCGCGGTTGATCGTAATATTGACCTGATCGGGCGCTTCGGGTGCGGGATTGGCGCGGCTGTCGGGCAATTCGATCGGCACGCCGACCGCGGGCAATGTCACCGTCACCATGAAAATGATCAGCAAGACCAGCATGACATCGACCAATGGGGTGACATTGATTTCGGCCATGGCGGCGCGGCGCGATTTGCGACCGCCGCGGCGCGAGCCGGAGGAGGAGGAGAGGCCCATCGCCATTATGCGTTTCTCTTTCCGCACGCCATCGGGCGCGCGATATCCTCGCCCCTTACGGGGCTGCGGGCGGCCGGTCGGCCTTGCGGCTGCTGCGCAGCCGTGCTCCGCGCCCAAGCCGACATCTCGCTCATGCTCTGTCCAATTCCCGGCTGAGCCCTGCGTGAACCTTGTCGGCGAAACGTTGCAAATGCGCTTCGTAGACATTCACGCTGGCGGTGAAACGGTTATAGGCGATCACGGCGGGGATCGCTGCGAAAAGGCCGATCGCGGTGGCAAACAAAGCCTCGGCAATGCCGGGCGCGACCACTGCGAGCGAGGCCGATTGCTGAGTCCCGATCTGGAAGAAGCTGTTCATAATGCCCCACACCGTCCCGAACAGGCCAACAAAAGGCGCAACCGATCCGGTGGTCGCCAGAAAGGTCAATTTGCCGGCCAGATCATCGGCCTCTTGCGCCACTTGTCCCTCCATCGCGGCGCTGATGCGCTGGCGGGTTGCCTCGCGGTCGATCGGTTGCGCTTTGGTCGAACGGCGCCATTCATCCAAACCGGCACCGGCCACCCGCGCGGCGGGAACCTCGCCGCGCTGCGCCTTGCCCAGCGCCTTTTCGCGGTCTTTCGAGGTCCAGAATTCATCCTCGTAAGCGCGCGATTTGCGCCGCAATTTGGCCATCCGCAAATTGAACGACACAATAATCGTCCAGGTCCAGATACTGGCCAGGATCAAACCCACCATCACCGCCTGCACAATCAGGTCGGCTTGCAAAAACAATTCCACCGGATCGAGCCGTGCAGGCCCCAGAGCCGCTTGCCCTGCGCCCGCGCTCAACACTTCAATCACCACCTATTATGTGTCCTCTTCGGTCATAAATTGAGCAAAGGCCGCGCGCCATTCGCGCGGTTGCCGTTTGGGCCGCCCATCGAGCGAGATGAACCCCACCCGCAAGCTGGCCTCGCATAATATTTCATCCCCGCGCCGGGCGATCTGATCCATCCGGCAACTCGCCGCGCCCAATTCGGTGCACAAGGTTTCGATCACGACATCATCATCAAGCCGCGCCGGGCGCAGATATTTAAGTTCCACCTGGGACAAGGCATAGGCCCCGCCCTCGGCCCCCGCTTCGATCTGGGCGCGTTGATCAATGCCCAACATGCGCAGCAAATCGGACCGCGCGCGTTCGAACCAACGCAGATAATTGGCGTGATAGGTGATGCCCGACAGGTCGGTGTCTTCGTAATAGACCCGCACCGCGTAAAAATGTCGGGCGCCTTCGATCACGCCGCCAGGAGGGGTTGGTTGTGCCATCACCAAGGGGCTTAACGCAGCAGCAATCGCCATGGAAGGCGGTTTTGCAACTTATGCCTGAATGCGAGCCGAACGGCGTGGAACAAGAGCGATGGGGGATGCGTTGGGTTGAGTGAAACTGCCATTATCTGGCGAGTGCGGATTGCCTCGCCCCGAACGGAGACCCACAGCCATGCCGCTTCCCTTCAGAAAAATCGCGCTCGCGCTCACTCCGGCGGTGGCGCTGGCATCGGTCGCGGCTACGCCAAATTCGCTGGCTGCATCGCAATCTCTGGCGTGCCGCCCATTTGTCGATTTCTCCAATCCCAAAGAGGTGCGGCGTTGGCGGGTGGTCAATGACGGGGTGATGGGTGGATTGTCATCGGGCGAAATGCGAGTTGACGACGGAACGATGCTCTATACCGGCCTCATCAACACCAATGGCGGGGGGTTTTCATCGATCCGCCGGACGATTTCGCCCGGCACATTAAGCAATGCGGTGGCGCTCAAATTCAACCACGCAGATGACGGGCGGGTTTACAAAGTGTCGATCCGGTCCTCGGCCGCCTATCGCCGCCGCCCGATCTCGTTCCAGGCCCCGATCCCGCCGCGCGATCAGGGCGCGGTGGTCGCGCTGGATGATTTGCGAGGTTCGTTCCGCGGGTATCAGGCGCCCGGCGCGCAATTTGACCGCGATCAGGCGTTCGAAATCGGCATTATCTTGTCCGATGGAATTGATGGCCCGTTCGAGATGTCGATGCGCTCGATCGAAATTTGCGAAACCGCGATTTAGGGCACAAGGCCGTGATTGGGCCAGCCGCTTCTATCGCGCCATCACCATCGGGCCGATAAACTGTCCGCCCAGAATATGGACGTGCAAATGCGGGACTTCCTGCCCGCCATGCGCGCCGATCTTGGCCAAAAGGCGATAGCCGGGTTCGACCAGCCCTTTTTCGCGCGCGACATGGCCGACCGCGCGGATAAATCCGGCGATTTCCTCGGCGCTGGCTTTGGCGCTGAAATCGTCCCAGCTGACATATTTGCCTTTGGGGATCACCAAAGTGTGGACCGGGCTTTGCGGATTGATATCCTCAAACGCGAAGGCCCATTCATCTTCATAAACCGGCGTGGAGGGGATTTCCCCGCGCAAGATCCGGGCAAAGATATTGTTGTCGTCATAGGGCAATGTCGGGTCGATCGGCATGGAATGTATGCGTCCTTTCAGCTGGCTTTATTGCGGCTGGCCTTTTCTGCAATCCCCGACACCCCTTCGCGGCGGTCGAGTTCGGCGAGAACCGCGCTCAACCGCACGTCCTTGGCATTGAGCAGAACCAGCAGGTGAAACAACAAATCGGCGCTTTCCCCGACCAGATCATCTTGGCTGCCCGACAATGCCGCGATCACCGTCTCGGTGGCTTCCTCGCCGACCTTTTGCGCGATTTTGGGCACGCCCTTGGCGTTGAGCTTGGCCACATAGCTGCTCTCGGGCGGGGCGGTGCGCCGCTCGGCGATGGTGCGTTCAAGACGGTCCAGAGTGCTCATACAGCCTGCTTTTGCCTAAACCCCGCGCGCAGGCAAGCCCGCGTCGCGCAGCGCCTTGTGCGCCTCGGCGATGGAATGGGTGCCAAAATGGAAGATCGAAGCGGCCAGAACCGCGCTGGCATGGCCTTCGCGCACGCCGTCGACCAAATGCTCCAGATTGCCAACCCCGCCGCTGGCAATGACCGGGATCGCCACCGCATCGGCAATCGTGCGGGTCAGCTCCAGATCATAGCCGGCCTGTGTCCCATCGCCATCCATGCTGGTGACAAGCAATTCGCCCGCGCCAAGATCGGCGACTTTGACCGCATATTCGACCGCATCAATTCCGGTGGGTTTGCGCCCGCCATGAGTGAAAATCTCCCATTTGCCCGGCTCGCCCGGCTGCGAGACGCGGCGCGCATCGACGCTGGCGACAACGCATTGGCTGCCGAACTTGGCGGCGATTTCGCTCACCAGCTCTGGCCGTGCGACCGCGGCGGAATTGATCGCGACCTTGTCTGCGCCCGCGAGCAAGAGCGCGCGCGCATCCTCGACAGATCGCACCCCGCCGCCCACGGTCAGCGGCATGAAGCACACCTCAGCGGTGCGTTTGACGATATCGAGCAGCGTCCCGCGCCCCTCATGGCTGGCCGAGATGTCCAGAAAACACAGTTCATCCGCCCCCGCACCGTCATAGGCGCGCGCCTGCTCCACCGGGTCGCCGGCATCTTTGAGATCAACGAAATTGACGCCCTTCACCACGCGCCCATCGGCAACGTCGAGGCAGGGGATAACGCGGACACGCACGGTCATGGCACTTGGGACTCCACAGGGGGTGACGCTGAAATAGTGACGTTCATTTCGCAATCCTCGCCCTCGCATGGAGGGTCAAGGATAAAGGGCAGAACCGCAATCGGCCAGATCAGGCTGATCAGAAACGCCGCCCCCATGCCATAGACCAGACCTTGTCGGCCAAATCTGGGTGCGATCCACCGCACCACCAGCAAAGCAAGCGCCAGAAAAACAACCGCATTGATCAAGGCAAATTCGAGATAACCGCCCGACACCGTATAACCGCCAAGCGCGCTCAGGATCAGGAACAGAAATCCGATCGTGCGATACATTATTCGCGCGCGCCCATCTGGATCGCCGCGGCCAGGTCCAGCTTGCCTTCATACAAAGCGCGGCCCGTAATCACGCCCTCAATCCCGAGATGCGCTTGGATCGAGAGGATGTGGATGTCGGAAATGCCCTTCACCCCGCCGCTGGCGATGACGGGGATATCGACCCGCTGGG
>JABSPI010000002.1 GCA_013214365.1 Erythrobacter sp. | reverse complement strand
TGGTTGCTTGTTGTCAACGCGCAAGCGCACTACCATAGGGGCATTATGGCCACTCTTGCTCAACCTGAAACCGATTTCTCGCAGCTTCCCGATCTGGACGAGACTGTCTTCACCGCGCCCTTGCGCCGCCCGGCCCATTTGGGGCGCGATTGGATTGAGCCGGAACAGACCAATTATTCATCCGATGACCATGCGATCTGGGACGAATTGTTCGCCCGCCAGATGGATGTCCTGCCCGGCCGCGCGGCGAGCGCTTTTATCGCCGGGCTCGACAAGCTCGACCTGTCGCGCGGCGGGATCCCCGAATTTGGCGCGCTGTCGCAAGAATTGGGCAAGCTCACCGGGTGGAGCGTGGTGCCGGTCCCGATGTTGATCCCCGATCATGTGTTTTTCTGGCACCTTGCCAATCGCCGGTTCCCCGCGGGCAATTTCATCCGCACCCGCGAAACCTTCGACTATATTCAGGAACCCGACGTGTTTCACGACGTGTTCGGGCATGTGCCGATGCTGACCGATCCGGTCTATGCCGATTACATGCAGGAATATGGCCGCGCCGGGTGGAAGGCGATGCGCTACAACCGGCTCAAGGCGCTGGGCGCGCTCTATTGGTACACGGTCGAGTTTGGCCTGATCGAAGAGGCTGACGGGATCAAAGCCTATGGCGCGGGCATTTTGTCAGGCCCGACCGAGGCCAAATTCGCGGTCGAGGCGCAAAGCCCCAATCGCATCATGCTCAATGTCGACCGGGTGATGCGCACCGATTACGTNATCAGCGANCTGCAGCCGACCTATTTCGTGATCGANAGTTTCGAGGACCTCTANCGCCAGACGGTGGAGCGCGATTTCGACCGGCTCTATCGCAGCCTTGCGCCCAATTTCACCTATGCCAATTCGGCGATTATCGATGTCGACAATGTGGTGAGCAAAGGCAGCCAGGAATATTGGCTGCGCGGGGGTCGGGGATCGGGCGCGGCCGCGATCTAGGCCTGTTTGCGGTTGAGGTAGAACCAATAGGCGGCAATGCCCAAGGCGCTGCCGATTGCGGCGGCGGCCATCGCCGTCCAGCTCAACGCGCCCAGCACAATCAAGCTGTTGACCGGCGCACCGGCCAAAACCGCGCCCACAATGCCAACCAGCACCATACGCCGGATCGCGCGCCCCTCTTCCACGCGGGTGACAATCGATGCCAGCCACCCCATCACCATTCCGATCACAACCAACAGCATCAAGGCCATATGCGCATCCTTAGGCTTTAAAAGACATAGAGCAGCGCGCAGCCCATCGCCACGCGGTACAGCACGAACACCATCATCGATGCCCGTTTCAGGAAAATCATCAAAAACGCCATAGTGGCAAAGGCCGCGATAAAGGTCAGCACGCCGGCAATCAGCGCATCCAGCGCCAGGGCCGTGCCCGCTTCGAAGATTTCAGGCACGATCAACACGCCCGCACCGGCCACCGCCGGGATCGACAACAGGAAGGAAAACCGCGCCGCCTCAACCCGTTTATAGCCCAAGACCCGCGCCGCGGTCATCGTCACACCCGAACGCGACGTGCCCGGAATAATCGCCAGCGCCTGCGCAATTCCGACGATCAAACCATCGCGCCAGGTCATATCTTCGAACACTTTGCGCTCCTGCCCCAACCAATCGGCAAGGCCGAGCAAAATGCCGTAGAAAATCAGGTTGAACGCAATCAGATCGGTGAACCGGATCGAGCTCATCAAATCGTCATCGACCAATTCCACCCCGAACAGATCGGTCGCAATCCCATTGAACAGGCCAAGTTTGATCGACAGCCCGAACGCCACCGCCGGGATCGTGCCCAGCACAATCCACCAGAACAAACGCCGCTCCGCCGGGGCGTTGGGGGCTTGGGCACCGATCCCGATACTGGCAAAACCACCGCGCGCCAGAACCAGCACATCTTTGAAGAAATAGACAATGATCGCCAAGAGCGACCCGACATGCACCGCCACATCAATCAAGGGCCCCTGATCGGAAAAATCGGTCAGATAGGGGATCAAAATGAGGTGGCCCGACGAGGAAATCGGGAGGAATTCGGTGATCCCTTGCACCACGGCAATGATTAAAAGCTGAAGGAAAGTCATCGCGTCCATTCCTTGGCAGGCGCGCGGCCTATGTCAATCGCTGTAAACCGTTGAGCGCAGATCAGGCCGCCTCTGCGGCAAATTGCAAACGCGCCAAACGCGCATAGAGCCCGCCGGCTTGGGACAATTCGGAATGGCTGCCTTGCTCCACCAAACGGCCCTTATCGAGCACGATGATCCGGTCGGCTGCGCGCACTGTCGCCAAACGGTGGGCGATCACCAATGTGGTGCGGTCCTTCATCAACCCGTCGAGCGCTTGCTGGACCAATTGTTCGCTTTGCGCATCGAGCGCGCTGGTCGCCTCGTCGAGCAGGAGGATCGGCGAATCGCGCAACAAAGCGCGCGCAATCGCCACGCGCTGTTGCTGGCCGCCCGACAATTGCGTGCCGCCCTCGCCCAGATAGGTGTCGAGCCCTTGCGGCAGATCGCGCAGGAATTCATGCGCATTGGCCGCGCGCGCCGCTTCCCATATTTCGGCATCGCTGGCGTCCCATTTGCCATAGCGTAGATTGTCGCGCGCATTGGCGCTGAACAGCACACCGTCTTGGGGCACGAAGGCGATGCGGTCGCGGATATCGGCGGGATCGGCCTTGGTCAGCGCCACCCCGTCGAGCCGGATCGTTCCGGCTTGCGGGTCGTAAAACCGTTCGACCAATTGGAACACGGTCGATTTGCCCGCGCCCGACGGACCGACAATCGCGACCGTTTCGCCCGGTTCAATCTCGAGGCTGAAATTGTCCAGCGCCGCGCTCTCTGGCCTTGCCGGATAGCGGAAGGTGACATTGCGAAAGGACAGGCTGCCGCGCGGCGGCGAGGGCAATTGCTGCGGGCGTTCGGGCGCGGCAATGCCGGGTTTCGCCTCAAGCAATTCAGCCAGCCGCGAGGCCGCCCCTGCCCCGCGCAGCAAATCGCCATAGACCTCGGTCAGCGATCCCATCGCACCGGCGACCAATCCCCCGGTCAGGACAAAGGCGGCGATTGTGCCGCCTGTGATCGTGCCTTCGGACACCGCCAGCGCGCCGCGCCACATAACCAAGGTGATCCCGCCAAAGATCAACAAGATCACAATCGAGGTCATCGCCGCGCGCAGCATGATCCGTTTGCGCGCAGTGTCGAATGTGCGTTCGACCACCGTGCCAAACCGGTCCCCTTCGCGGGTTTCCTGACCGAAGCTTTGCACCACTTTCATCGCCGACAGCACTTCGGTGACATAGGCCCCGACATCGGCGACGCGGTCCTGGCTGGAACGCGAAATGGCGCGGATTTTGCGGCCGAAAAACACGATCGGCAAAATCACCAGAGGAATCCCCAGCAACAGGCCCAGCGTCAAAGTCGGCGCGAGATATAACAGCAGCACAATCCCGCCAATACCGGTCAACGTATTGCGCAGCGCAATCGAAACCGTGGTCCCGACCACCGTTTCGATGATCGCGGTGTCGGATGTCATGCGGCTGGAAATTTCCTTGGGGCTGTTCTCTTCATAAAAGCCCGGAGACAGACGCAGCAGGTTTTTCTGCACTTTCAGGCGAATGTCGGCGACCACACGTTCACCGATCCAGCTCACAAAATAAAACCGCGCGGCGGTCCCAATGCCCAGAACCACAACAATCATCAGCAGATATTGAAAGGCGTGTGCGATCTCTTCGGGCCCGGCAAGCCCGCCAAAAGCGTCATCGATGATCACTTTGAAACGCCACGGTATCGCCAATGTCGCAAGCGCAGTGATCAGCAAGGCAATAACCGCACTGGCGATCTGGCGGGGATATTTGCCCGCCTCGCGGTAGAGCATTTTGAGCGGGGCGAGCGAGCGCGCGCGCTTGGGAGCGGGATCGGGAGCAGGAGCGGGATCGGCGACCGGTGCCCCGCCGTCTGGGCCTTCATGTGGGCCATCCGCGTCGCCCGCTATGCCCGCTTTATCGGGCCGCTCGCCGCTCTCGCGGCTGGCCGGGTCGATCTCGGTCATGGGGTCAGAAATATCGGAGGCTTTGGAATCCATAGACCGTTCACCTAGTCATCCCACGCGCAAATTTCACGTGCAAAAACCACATTGCCCCCGGTGCAAAGCCATAATTTGCGCATGTGGGCCTTCAAAAAAGCGCAATTGTGCATTGCACAATCACGCGCAAACCGCCATGGAGGGCCGCGAAAGCGGAGCTCTCGCCCGCATTTTGACCATGCCGCGTCGGACGGGCCAGTGGGGGCTTGCGCGGCGATATCAGCGCCCCGGCAAAGGGCGCGGTGCCCATCGCACGCCATCTAAGGACGGGTCGTCACATGCTCTATCAAGCTTACGAATTGCAGCGCAGCTGGATGAATTCGGTCAGCTCGCTGGCCTCGATCAGCTCCGAATTGCTGACCAGCCCGGCCAATCCGCTCAGCCATTTCGGGTTTGGATCGATCACCGCCAATGCGCTCGACGTGGTGGCGCACGCAACCGCGCATTACAGCAAGCCCGCCTTTGGCATCACCCAAATCGAAGTCGAGGGCACGGTCATGCCCGTGATCGAGGCGACCGTGGTCAACCGCCCGTTTGGTGATCTTAAACGCTTCCGCTTGGACGGGGTGGCCGACAAACGGCCCAAATTGCTGATCGTGGCGCCGATGAGCGGGCATTACGCCACTTTGCTGCGCGGGACGGTTGAACGCATGTTGCAGCAATATGAGGTCTACATCACCGATTGGGCCGATGCCAAAACCGTGCCCTTGCACGAGGGCCATTTCGATCTCGACACTTATATCGATTATCTGATCGAGTTTCTGGAATATATCGAACAGGTCGAACCGGGCCAGCGCCCGCACATGTTGGCGGTGTGCCAACCCTCGGTTCCGGCCTTTGCCACCACCGCTCTGCTCAATCAGCGCGGCTCGCGCGCGACGCCCAAAACCCTCACTATGATGGGCGGCCCGATCGACACCCGCGAAAGCCCGACCAGCGTCAACGACCATGCGATGAACCGGCCGATTGAATGGTTCCGCCAATCGGTGATCGCCACTGTGCCGATCAATTATCGCGGTGCGGGACGCAAGGTCTATCCCGGCTTCATGCAGCTATCGGCATTTATGAGCATGAACCTGCAAAGCCATATGATGAGCCATTACGAGATGTTCAAACACCTCACCACTGGCGATGAGGAAAGCGCGCAGGCGACCAAGGATTTCTACGACGAATACCGCGCCGTGTGCGATATGACCGCCGAATTCTACCTCCAGACGGTCGAGGAAGTGTTCCAGAAACACTCGATCCCCAATGGCACATTCCGGCACAAGGACGAGGTGGTCGATCTGGCGCAAATCACCGACACCGCTCTGCTTGCGGTTGAGGGGGAGCGCGATGATATTTCGGGCCTGGGCCAGACCAAGGCTGCGCTCAAGCTGACGCCGGGCCTGCCGGGGGACAAGAAACGCTATTATATGGCCGAGGGCGCCGGGCATTACGGCATTTTCAACGGCAGCAAATGGCGCACCAAAGTCGCCCCCGTGGTCGAGGCATTCATCGCCGAACACGGCTGAGCGCGGCCGCACCGGGATGCGGCTCCTGCGCGCCCGGATTGGTATGTGCCTTTATTTGTAATGTTCGCGGCGATCGCCGAAATCGCGCACGCGTTTGCGCCATGTGCGGTAGCTTGACGGTTTGAGATTGTCGCGCATCAGGGTTTTGACCTGTTTGTCCGAAAGGCCGAATTGCGCCTCGATATCGGCAAAGGCGATATGGTCGCTCAACGCCATTTCGATAATCGCGCTGGTCTCGGCGGGGGAAAGGTCGGGCGGAGGCATAAAAGCGCCTGTAACCCAGCCGCGCCGCCAACCCAAATGCTGAAGCCGAAAAATCGCCACGCGCCCAAATTTTTTGGGGTGGTGATCTGGCTCACCTCACCATAAGCCAGACGCATGGACCCATTGCTCAGCCAGCTGACCCAAAAGGAGAAGCAGACACTGCGTCTGATCGGGCGCGGACACGATGCCAAATCAGCCGCCGCGCAGCTCGGCCTATCGGTTCATACGATCAATGAGCGGCTGCGCGCTGCACGCCGCAAATTGCAAGTCACCAGCAGCAAAGCAGCCGCTCGGCACCTGTTTGAGAACGAGGGTGATGCCGCACGATCCGCGCCCAATTTTGTTGTACACGAAAGGATTGGGGATGCGCCGATCGATCCCGCGACCAATCCTGGGGTGAATGCTGCGAAATTGCGTGGCATCGCTTTTGTAATTGGAGGCATTCTGCTCATGATGACACTCATTCTCGCTCTCGCATTTGGCTCAACCCTGCCGGCTGCATTAGCGCCCACACCCACCACAAGTGCGGGCACGCCGCAGACAGCGGATGCTTCTGCTGCCCCCGCTCAGCGTCCAATCGGCGAGAAAGCCACGGCATTGGAAACCGTTCAATTGAAGGAGTTTGAACGTGCAGCGCTTGCATGGCTTGGCCTTGTCGATCGCAGCGATTGGGCGGCCAGTTTTGCTGCATCGGGCGAAAGCTTTCAAAAACTCAATACGGTCAAATCCTGGCAAACGGCCTCTGAGCAAGCGCGCGTACCCCTTGGCGCAGTGGTCGAGCGGCGCGTGCACACGGCCGGGTTTGTGAACGCCCCGCCGCTTGGGTATGTGATCCTCGAATTCCACACCGATTTCAGTGCCCAAGCAGGAGCGGTTGAGACGGTCACTCTCGAGAAGTCAAACGGCTTATGGGAAGTGGTGGGCTACATGATTGATCAGCCATGAAAACTGGCCCGATGCCCGGCCCAAGCAATGGCCGCCGCCGCACCCCGCCCGCACCCCGCCCGCTGCACGCCCCGCCCCGTGATCGGAGCGGGCCAAGAGGCAAGGGGGCCGGGGCGATCAATACATGTGTTGGCCGCCATTAATGCTCATCGTGGAGCCGGTCACAAAGCCCGCCTCCTCCGAGCATAAAAAGCCCACGCCGCGCGCGATTTCGCCCGCCTGGCCGAGCCGCCCGACCGGGATTTTGGCCACAATCTTCTCCAACACAGCCTCGGGCACGGCGGCGACCATATCGGTGTCGATATAGCCGGGCGCAATCGCATTGACCGTCACCCCGGACCGCGCGCCTTCCTGCGCCAGCGCCTTGGTGAAGCCGTGTATGCCCGATTTGGCCGCGGCGTAATTGACCTGACCATATTGCCCCGCCTGTCCGTTGATCGAGCCGATATTGACAATCCGGCCCCATCCACGCTCGCGCATGCCGGGAAAGCAGGCTTTGCTCATATTGAAACAGCCGCCCAGATTGATGCGCATCACATCATTCCACGCCTCAAAGCTCATCTTGTGCAAAGTGCCATCGCGGGTGACGCCGGCATTGTTGACCACCACATCAACCGGGCCGATATCGGCTTCGACCTTGGCGCACCCCTCGAGCGTCGCCTCATGGTCGCCCACATCCCAGCGATAGCAGTGAATGCCCAATTCCTCAGCGCAGCGCCGCGCCGCGTCTTCATTGCCGGCATAATTGGCAATCACGCTCAGCCCATCGGCTTTCAGCTGTTCGCAGATCGCGCGCCCGATCCCGCGCGTGCCCCCGGTTACAATCGCCACTCTATTCATAAACAACCCCCGATCACAGCCCCAGCTACGAAATGCCAACTCGGCAAGTCCAGCCAGACAAGGCCAGCTATCCAATGACAGATATGCAGCGCCAAAAACCCAAGGCCAGAAACCCCAAGCCGGCTTGTGGGTGCATTAAAAAACCCTGCCGCAGCAGCGGTCAAGCGCAAGCGCGATAATGATCGCCGTTTTGGATGTTTCTCACGTCGCGCAAGCGCGCTGGATCGAATGTTTGGACGCGCCCGTTCGCATAGCTCGCGGCACGGGGTTCATATGTTTCGCTTGGGCGCGGCCAACTCCGCGCCTGCGACAATCAACCGAATCTGGAAAAGCGCCGCGATCCAGCCGGATCAGAAGCGGATTTGGGTTCCGACATAGACCGCTTGGCTGTCTTGCAGCGAATTGGTCAGGGGGTCGAGCCGCTCGCGCTCTTGCGAATAGCGCACCCCGGCGGTGACATCGAGATTGCGCGACAGGCTGAACGAGCCGCCGACATCGACGGTTTGCGCCCCGATTGCATCGAGCGTGTTGGGCGAACGACCTGCGATCGTCTCCCCTTCCAACTCGATCCGCGGTTGCAGCCGGCTGGGCCGGTCTTCGCGGGTGGGTTGCGCCGGTTCAAACGCGGACAGGTCGGGCAAAGAGAGATTGCGCACATTTTCAAATTCGAATGCGCGTCCCGAAACCGGCATATCGGTGATTTCGGGCTGCGATTGGGCAAAGCTTTGATATCCGCGCGCCGCGCCCAGATCGAACAGGCTTGCTTGCAGGCCGTCAATCGCGGTCAGAGCGCCGGGCGCTGTTTCCGCCGCTTTGCGCACCGAAATAGCTTGGGCGATATCGCTGTCGACCCGCACCGCCACGGTGACCGTGCGGTCAATGTCGACCCCGCTGGCCCCGACAGGGGTGAAGCCGATGCCGCGCTCGCGCGCCTTCTGGGCAACACGCGCCGCAAATTCGGGGTCAACCGAAGCGGGCGTGAACAGGCCAAAATCGCTCGCAGTGGGTGCGGAGGTGTGATCGGAACCCAACCCAACCAGCGCCAGGCCGGTTGAGGGCAGAGCAAGCGAGACAGCCGCGAGAACGCCCAGAACAGCACCGGGCAGCGGCAGCATGCGCTGCGTCTTCGCTGTCTGATCGGTGGCCTGTGCCATGGCTTTGTCTCGTCCCTTTCTCTTTTGTCAGAGCGAGGTGTGATCGCTTCGACGTCAAATTTTAATATGGCCTTGAAAACGCAAAACGTCTCATACCAATTTAGCCAGTCTGGAGCCTTTTCCATTGGCCCACTCTTTGACCAGAGGCGCCGCGGTTACATCAACCAAGCTTTGCCTAGGCCCATATATCCCAGCCTGTGCGTCCAAACCTGGCGCCCAAACCTGAGCGTCCCATCTTATGCGGCCCGAGATGTGAACGCGCGCTGTATTGAGCCTGCTTTTTGCAGCTTCTGATACGCGGCGCTCGCCAGCGATCGATTTCGATCACCGCTGATTCGCACAATACTAGCAGAAATTGTTACTTTTATGACGGCTTTATACGCAACACTTTGTAGATGACGGTTGGCCCTTCCTCGGCAACCTGTTGCCCCGAACCCACAGCCGCACCCCCAGCTCGTCCGGGTTCAGCCGTTATACATCCGCGCATGTCACTCACCATCCCGCCCCAGTCGCGCCAAAGGGCCGCGCAGTTTTCGCGCACCATTGGCCTTGCCGCGCCCTGTGAGGTGAGTATAGAGCAAGCAACAACCATTCGAGGGAAGAGTTTCTCCGTGTCACGCGCCAAAACCGCCATTTCAAATCCGATCCGCCTCACCGCTGCTTTGGGCGCGCTGGGCCTGCTTGCTGCTTGTGCCGGCAATGAACGCCCCACGACCGAGCTGGCCGCGGCGCAAGTCAACACAATCGGCGTCAATGCCTATCTGTGGCGCGGCGCGCTTGAAACTTTGAGCTTTGCCCCGCTGGCCTCGGCCGACAGTGCAGGCGGCGTGATCGTCACCGACTGGTTCGCCAACCCCTCCAACCCCAATGAACGGGTCAAGCTTTCGGTCACGATCCTTGATCAGGATTTGCGCGCCGATGCTTTGCGGGTCTCGGCCAGCCGCCAGGTTGCCCAAGGGTCCAATTGGGTCGATGCCCCGGTTCAGGCCGCCACCGTGCAAAAGTTGGAGGACATCATCCTCACCAAAGCGCGCGATCTGCGCCGCAAGGCCCTTTCCAGCTGAGTGTGCAGCGCCCGATGACGCGGCGCACGCATATTATCTGCCATCTCTTACTGCGCTTGCCGCTCTTGCATAGGCGCGCGGGCGCGCTAGCGAGAATATCATGACCGACACACGATTCGATCCGTCCAAAGCCGACGGGCGCTGGCAAAGCGCATGGGACAAAGCCGGCACCTTCGCCGCCGATTCCAACAGCCCCAAGCCCAAAAGCTATATCCTGGAAATGTTCCCCTACCCCTCGGGGCGGATCCATATGGGCCATGTGCGCAATTACACGATGGGCGATGTGCTCGCGCGGTATAAGAAAATGCGCGGTCACGAAGTGCTCCACCCGATGGGGTGGGATGCGTTCGGCATGCCGGCGGAAAACGCCGCGATGGAGAAAAAGGTTCATCCCGGCCAATGGACCCGCTCCAATATCGAGGCGATGAAGGCGCAATTGAAGCGGATGGGCTTTGCGCTCGACTGGACCCGCGAATTTGCGACCTGTGACCCGGAATATTATGGCCATGAACAGGCGCTGTTCCTCGACATGTACGAAGCCGGCATGGTTGAGCGGCGTTCGTCCGAGGTCAATTGGGATCCGGTTGATATGACCGTGCTCGCCAATGAGCAGGTGATCGATGGCAAGGGCTGGCGCTCGGGCGCCGAGGTCGAAAAACGCAAGCTTGACCAGTGGTTTTTGAAGATCACTGATTTTGCCGACGAGCTGCTCGATGGGCTGGATGAGCTCAAAGACTGGCCCGACAAGGTCAAGCTGATGCAGGAAAACTGGATCGGCAAATCGCAGGGTCTGCAGCTCCGATTTGATTGCGGTTATGGGACCGAGATCGAAGTCTACACGACTAGGCCGGACACGATTTTTGGAGCCAGCTTTGTGGCTGTTGCTCCGGACCACCCCGTTGCTGAGATGGTTGCTCAGAAGAACACGGAAGCGGCCGATTTTATCAAGCAATGCAAGCTGGGTGGGACGACAGCAGCAGCATTGGAGACTGCTGAAAAATTGGGGTTTGACACGGGCTTGCGGACCGAAAATCCGCTCGATGTAAACACAGAGCTGCCCGTCTATATCGCGAACTTCGTGTTGATGGATTACGGCACCGGTGCGGTCATGGGCGTGCCCGGCCATGACCAACGCGACTTTGAGTTCGCTACGAAGTATGGACTGCCGATCAAGCGGGTCGTTGCTTCGTCTGCCGACGATGCGACAAAGCCATTTGATGGTGAGGCAGAGTCCGGCGATGGCATTCTCGTAAACTCTGGCTTCCTTAACAATCTCTCAGTCGAGGGCGCCAAGGCCGAGGTCATCAAGCGCGCAGAGATGCGCGGCTGGGGCGAGGGCACGACTGTGTGGCGGCTGCGCGATTGGGGCATTTCGCGCCAGCGTTATTGGGGCACGCCGATCCCGATCATTCACTCCCCCGACCACGGGCCCGTGCCGGTGCCGCGCGATCAATTGCCGGTCGAATTGCCCGAAGACATCGATTTCGACACGCCGGGCAATCCGCTCGAACGCCATCCGACATGGAAGCACACGGTCTGCCCGATCAGCGGCAAGCCCGCGCTGCGCGAAACCGACACGCTCGACACTTTCGCCAATTCCTCGTGGTATTTCCTGCGCTTCGCCTCGCAGCCTGATGGCGCGCCGTTTGATCCGGCCGAAATCGCCAAATGGATGCCGGTTGAGCATTATATTGGCGGGATTGAGCATGCGATTTTGCACCTGCTCTATGCCCGTTTCTGGACCCGCGCGCTGGCCGATCTTGGCAAGTTTGAAGTGAAAGAGCCGTTTGCAGCCCTCTTCACCCAAGGCATGGTCACGCATGAAACCTATAGCCTTGGCGATGGCAGCTGGCTTTCGCCCAGCGAGGTCAAGAAAGACGGCGCCGACTGGGTCACGATCGCAGACGGCGCGCCAGTCACCGCCGGGCGCGTTACCAAAATGTCGAAGTCGAAAAAGAACGTCGTCGACCCCGACAACATCATCGCCCAATATGGCGCAGACGCCGTGCGTTGGTTCATGCTGTCCGACAGCCCGCCCGAACGCGATCTGCCATGGTCGGATGCCGGCATCGAAGGCTGCTATCGCTTTGTCCAGCGGCTATGGCGTTTGTTTGATGCGATCGATCCGGCGGCTGATGGCGCGGGCGGCGCGGGCGGCGAAGATAAGGCTCTGGCGCGCAAAGCCCATCAGGCGATTGTCGCGGTGGCCGAAGATATTGAGGCTTTGTCCTTCAACAAAGCGGTGGCGCGGATTTACGAGCTGACCGGGGCGGCGGAAAAGGCCAAGCCGGGCGCGGCGCGCAATTTTGCTATTCGCGCAATCCTTCATCTGATCGCACCGATGATGCCGCATCTGGCCGAAGAGGCATACGCCAAGCTGGGCAAAAGCGGGTTGATTGCGGATGCCGCATGGCCCGACCACAACCCGGGCATGCTGGTCGAGGACGAGGTGACTATCGCGGTGCAGCACAAGGGCAAATTGCGTGACACGCTGACGGTGGCCAAAGGCTTGTCGAAAGATGAGCTTGAAGCGCTTGCGCTCGCAAGCGAGAAGGTCCAGCGTTCGATCGATGGAGCGCAAGTCAGGAAAGTGATCGTGGTGCCCGACCGGTTGGTGAATATCGTCACATGATGCGGGCAAGGCTCGCCTTGCTGGCCTGCGCGCTGGCTGTGCCGCTTTCGGCCTGCGGGTTGGAACCGATGTATGCCGGCGGCGCGTCGAGCGCGGTGGGGCAGGGAATTGCCGCGGTTGATGTCCCGCCCATTCCTGGACGCGATGGATGGTTGGTGCGCGAGGCCTTGCAAGAACGGCTGGGCGCGGCGGGCGAGGCGGCGGCGCGCTACCGGCTTGATGTGCGGCTTGACGATTCGCTGCAGGCTTTGGGCGTGCTCAACGATGACACGATCACCCGCGAACGCCGGATTTTGCGCGCGCGGTATCAATTGATCGATCTGGAAACCGGGGAAGTCCTGCTCGATGCGACGGCCGGGTCGGATGCCGGGATCGATGTGGTCTCGTCCGAATATGCCACAATCGCCGCCGAACAGCGCGCTTTGGAAAATCTGGCCCAGGAGGTCGCCGACCGGATGACCCGGCAAATCGCGCTGACATTGCGGGCGCAGCAGCCCTGAGCCGTACAATCGGCGCATAATTGCGCCCGAATGGGACCATAGGGGAGGGCCCCCAAGAGAGGGCCCATAGGAGAGCGAAAGGCGATGAAAGCAAAGCACGGCGAATTTGCCCGCGGATTGCCGCGTTCAGCCGCGCAGGCGCGGATCTTCTTTTTCTGCGGCCCCGACGAAGCGGGCGCCTCTGCCGCGGCGGAGCGAGTGATCGAGGCCCTGCCTGATCCGGGCGAACGGGTCGAGATAAACGGCGCCGATCTCAAACGCGATCCAGCCATGTTGGGCGATGAAGCGCGCACAGTCAGCCTGTTTGGTGATGCCCGGCACATTTTTGTGCGCGCCAGCGGCGAGGAAGCGCATGATGCGCTCAAAGCCCTGATCGAGACCGGCGATGCAGGCGCGGGCGATGCCGCCCCGGTCTTGGTTGTGGCGACCTCGGCAACCGACAAATCGCGCAGCGCCAAATTGCTCGAAAAACGCGCCGATGCGCTGGTCACCATGTTCTATCCCCCTGATCTGGTTAGCGTTGCCTCTTCGGTGCGCACGATGGCCGATGCGGCCGGGCTGCGGCTGGGCGGCGATCTGGCCGAACGCATTGCGCGCGCGGCCGGGCTCGATGTGCGGCTGGCGCAGGCCGAAGTGGACAAACTCGCGCTCTATCTCGATGCCGCGCCGCAATCGCCCAAAACCGCCGCAGTGGAAGATTATGCCGATATCGGCGCGGCCACCGAGGAGGACGGATTTGGCCCGGTGGTCAATGCCGTTCTGGGGGGCGAGCTGGGCCGGCTGGGCGGGGAGCTGAAACGGATGAAAGAGCTGGGGCTGAACCCTGTGGGCCTGCTCTTGGCGCTGGAGCGGCGCGCGGCGCAATTGGCGCAGATTTGCGCGCGGCTGGGACCGGCGGGCCGGTTTGACAATCTGGGCCAGGGGGACAAGCGCGCGCTGGGCATTTTCTGGAAAGAAGAGCGCGATATTCGTCAACAAATCGCGCAATGGCAAAAGCCGATCCGGCGCGGCCATCCCGAAAGACGGCTCGACCGGCTGATCCCGCGGCTGGTTGCACTGCACCAAAAATTGCTCGCCAACAGCCAGACCGCAGAGCTGTTATTGGCCCAGGATCTCGCCGAAATCGCCAGATTCGCTGCAAAACGGTAGCATTTTCCGACGAATTTCAATTCGCAGTCGCAAAATTTTCGCTTTTGTGTGAGAACAGATTTACGGTCGACCCTTAACCAGCGTTTCCGCTTGGGGGAGGGGCGCTCTTGGCGAAGAGAACGCACGAACAAGTTAACCGGGCCCCTCCTTGATGCGGCCCAGACCACTGCTGAAGCCCGTCCGATAGCGCTCTCGCTCGAGCGGCGACGACTGCGCACCTATGTCATCATGATGCTGATGGATGCGATCGTGCTGCATCTCGCCTTTGCTTTGGCTGGTGTGCTGTATGAAGGCAATTGGGGTTTGCCGCGCAATATGCTGGCTGCGCAAACGCTTTTGCCGCTGTTCTTTACCATAGCGCTTTACAATAAAACCTATGGCGGCAAGGCCTTGGCCAATTGGACATTTGCGGCAAAACGCGGCCTGACCGCGCTGGTGATTGCGGCTGCTTTGCTCAATTTTGTCGCTTTTTGT
>JABSPI010000199.1 GCA_013214365.1 Erythrobacter sp. | reverse complement strand
AGGTTGTAGACAAACCGGTCCAACCCGCACATCCCCGCCGTATGGTGTAAGATCACCAATGCAGTGAGCGCGGTTTTGAGATTGTCTAACGAATAATCTCTGGGCGTTTGTGGCATGGCCGGTTTCCGATCTCGTATATGTTGGTCTCGCCGCCCGGTGCTTTTTTAGCATGGATGGCGGGTGTTGGGGGGCTTTTCGCCCTTCGACGGGCGCGTGATTAAGAGCGGCTTGCGCGGGTGCGGTGGTAATTGCGCGCCGCATTGGGATCCTGAACATCGTAGGTGAACCACGATTTTTCGCCATGATCATAGAGCTGCACACATTCATCCTCGACCCGCGCAGTGTAGGCATGGGAGGAGCCGCGATCAAACCCGGTTGCCGACATGCCATCGATCTCGATCGAGATATAGGCCTCGTCGCCCGCATCATACAATTCGGGCAAGGCGCCACCGAAGCGTGTTCCGCGATCCCCGTCGGCACCTTGCAATTGGTCGCCTTTGACCTGCGCGGCGATTTTTAGCCTGCGCTGGCCCAAATGGTCGTAGATGCCGGCGACCGTCTTGCCGGTGACAAAAGCAAAGGTGGACGCAGCCACAAGCGCGCGGGTGTGAGGAAGCATGGCCGCATGTGGCACCACAAAGGGCGCGCGATCAAGCCCCGAGGTTACACACGCGCATATGCACGCATCTGTATAAGCGCACACCAAAGCAGCGCCCTGTTCGATTTGTGCAGGGGCCAGCGCGAGATGAAGATGGGCACTTTCAACCTGTCGCCGGTTTGTGGACCTTAACAGATGAACTGGACACTAATATGATATGTTATATCATTGCCAATATGGGGGTGCGAGCATTGCGCGCCCTAGCTCGATAAAGGAGGGGATATCATGAAAAAGTCGATGCGTTCCACGATAAAGAATTGCCTTTTGGGTTGTGTCTCGATGGGGCTTGTGGCCGGCCAGATCACAACCGCGCAGGCATGCACTGGCATTCGGCTCAACGCGGCGGACGGCGCCACTGTCTATGGCCGGACCATGGAATGGGGGGCGTTCGACCTCAATTCGCAAGTGGCCATCATTCCGCGCGGCCATGCCTTCACCGGAGTCACGCCCGATGGCGACAATGGCAAAAAGTGGGATGCCAAATATGGCACGGTTGCGCTCGATTTTCTTGGTTATGACTGGTTTGCTGATGGCTTGAATGAAGCAGGGCTTGCGGTTGGAATGTTTTACCATCCCGGGTTTGCGCAATATCCCGACTACGATCCAGCGCAGGCTGGCAACACCATCGCAGCGGTCGATGTGGTGGGCTATTTGCTGACCCAGTTCGCCACGATTGACGAGGTTATGGCGGGCATGGAAGGCCTACAAGTCGTCGGGGTGACCGAGGCAACGATCGGTACGCCCGATCCGGCCCACTGGATGGTCACCGAGGCATCGGGCCGTTCGATCGTTATCGAATATGACGATGGCGAGGTGCGGTTCTTCGACAATCCCTTGGGGGTGATAACCAATGCGCCAAATTATGATTGGCACATGGTCAACCTGCGCAATTACGTCAATTTGTCAGCGGTTGCCTTGCCTTCACGCCGGATAAATGATCTTGATTTTGGTCCTTTGGGCGCAGGCAGCGGCATGATCGGTTTGCCCGGCGACAACACGCCGCCTTCGCGGTTTGTGCGCGCCGTGGCTATGACCCAGACCACCCGGCCCATGCCCAATGCCAGCGAGGCGGTGTATGAAAGCTTGCGCATCCTCGACAATTTCAACCTGCCTTTGGGCGCGGCTGAAGGGTCCGATCAAGAGGGCGACACCAGCGATCTGCGCAGCTCGACCATCTGGACCACGGTTTGGGATCTGTCCAATGAAGTGTTGTATTTTCACACGCAGCACAATCGCAGGGTGCGCATGGTCAACCTTCAAGGGATAGATTTCGCTACCCCTGGGATCCGGCGCATTCCGCTCGATCGCGAAAAGATGCAGGACATCGAAGATCTAACCCCTTGAACTGCGAAGGGGCAGAGCGATGCTGTGTGACACGCGCCCTGCCCAGAAGCGCGCCTGCGCTAGACAAGGTTCGACACTTATGGTGTCGTATAGATCATAATCAAAAGCAGAGGGGAATAATCATGAAGAACCGTATGGCTTTGGCGATTTCGAGCTTTGTTTTGGCAGGCTTGGCCGCGCCAACCGTGGCCGAGGCGTGCACGCGGCTGGTCTATAAAACCGGAACCGAGACCTTCATCACCGCGCGCAGCATGGATTG
>JABSPI010000198.1 GCA_013214365.1 Erythrobacter sp. | reverse complement strand
GCATCGCCCTCGGGGCCATTGCGCGACAGGCCATCGACCACTTGCGTGATCAATTCGCCCACCTTGCGGAATTCCACCGGACCAAAGCCGCGGGTCGTGCCCGCCGGCGTGCCCAAACGGATGCCGCTGGTCACGAAGGGCGAGCGTGTGTCGAACGGAATGCCGTTCTTGTTGCAGGTCAGCCAGGCCCGGTCGAGACCAGCCTCTGCGGCTTTGCCGGTCACATCTTTCGCGGTCAGGTCGACCAGCATTGAATGGTTTTCGGTGCCGCCCGAAACGATCCGCAGACCGTTTTCCTCAAGGCTGGCCGCGAGTGCGCGGGCGTTTTCAACCACGCGGTGCGCATAGGTCTTAAATTCGGGCGCGAGCGCCTCTTTAAAGGCCACCGCCTTCGCAGCAACAATATGCACCAGCGGACCGCCCTGAAGGCCTGGGAAAACCGCCATATTGAGCGGCTTGGTGTATTTCTCGTCATTCCACAAAATGATGCCCGAACGCGGACCACGCAGGCTTTTATGCGTGGTGCTGGTCACGATATCGCAATGGGGGAAGGGCGAGGGGTGCGCGCCGCCCGCAACCAGACCCGAAATGTGGCTCATATCGCACAACAGGATCGCGCCCACTTCATCGGCAATCGCACGGAAAGCGGCAAAATCCCATGTCCGCGAATAGGCCGTGCCGCCGCAAATGATGATCTTGGGCTTGTGCTCGCGCGCAGTGGCCGCGACCGCGTCCATATCGATCAACTCATCGCCTTGGGTGACGCCATAGCTGACCGGGTTGAACCACTTGCCGCTCATATTAACCGGCGATCCGTGGGTGAGGTGCCCGCCCGAATTGAGGTCGAGACCCATGAAGGTATCGCCCGGTTCGAGCAGAGCGAGGAACACCGCTTGGTTCATCTGGCTGCCCGAATTGGGCTGCACATTGGCAAAGTTGCAGCCGAACAATTGCTTGGCCCGCTCAATCGCCAATGTTTCCACCACATCGGCATAATCGCACCCGCCATAATAGCGTTTGCCCGGATAACCTTCGGCATATTTGTTGGTGAACACGCTGCCCGTGGCCTCGAGCACCGCTTTGGAAGCGATATTTTCCGAGGCGATCAGCTCGATCTTGTCTTGTTGACGCGCCAGTTCATTGGCGATCGCGCCGGCCACTTCGGGGTCGGCGGCGGCCAGATCGTGGTGCCAGAACCCGTGCATCGGGTCGGTGAGGTCGCTGGGATTGGTGCTCATTGATGGGTCTCGATATGATCGGGTGAGCTGGGTGGGTTACCCAGTTTGGCAACACGGCGCTGGTGACGGCCCGCAGGGTCACCGGCATCCGCAAATTCGGTGTTTAGAAAAGTAGCTACGCAGCTCTTGGCCATTTCGATGCCGGTCAAGCGCGCGCCAAGCGCAATGCAATTGGCATCATTGTGTTCGCGCGCCAATGCCGCCGACAAAGGTTCAGACACCAAAGCGCAGCGCACATCGGGGTGACGGTTGACGCTGATCGAGATGCCGATCCCACTGCCGCACAGGGCAATGCCAAATTCCGCAGTGCCATCGGCGACCACTCCGGCAAGTTTGTAGCCGTAATCGGGATAATCGACGCTTTCGCCCGCTTGCGGGCCGAGATCGGCAACCTCGTGCCCTTCCTCCATCAGCCACTCGGCGATGTCGGCTTTGAGGTCGGTGGCGGCGTGGTCAGAGGCTATGGCAATACGCATGCGCGCTTCATAGTCGCGGCGGGGCGATGACTCCACCCCAAACAGGGCGCTTTTCGACGCAAATGGGAGGCAGCGAGCCAGAATTGGCAAGATTTTGGTCCATGCGCCCCGCGCTTTGCGGGTGTTAACCGCGTGGGTCTTGTGCTGGCTTGTCACATGTTTCATCTAAGCGGCGTGTAATTTTCAAACATGGTTTTGCTGTCTGATGCGTTCGGTCTTCATTGCTATCTGCTTTGTTTTGCTCGCAATTCCGGGCTGGTCTGCGGTGCATGCGGATCCCGGCACTGCGCCCGAACGGGTGTCGCGTGGGTCCTCGCTTGATGAGGGGATGGGGGCTGTGGTGATCTCGATTCGCAGCGCGCTTTACCTTGAGGACCGGCTCGATGTGTTTTTTCTGCGCGAAGGCGGAGAGATCAGCAATGATGCCGATGTGGTGCGGTTTGATCGCAAACAGGGGATGCTCGCGCTCGGCAATGACACCGCCGGCCATAAAGTGAGAGCCTATCAATTGACGCCGGGGACATATCGCCTGGTTGCACATGGGGTGAGTTGTCCCAAAGTGCCGGCCGAGAATGAACGCTGTCTGGTTGATGCCTCGCTGTTGTTCGGGAAAGAAGAAATCTCCAGACCCAGCCGCGGCTATCCCGACATCGCGCCCAGTTTTGAAGTCCGCGCAGGCGAGGTCACCTTTGCCGGCGATTTTGCCCTGACCGCGCACCTGATCCCGCCATCCCCGAAGAGTTCGAGCTCAAATATCCGGTCACCGCACGCAGCCTGCGCGATGATTGGAACCGGCGTTATTTAGCGGC
>JABSPI010000197.1 GCA_013214365.1 Erythrobacter sp. | reverse complement strand
AAGCAGCACGAGCGCAATCAGTGCGCCGGTCCAGACCAAGCTTTCGAGCAAATAGGCTTCGACAGAAAAGGTGTTCACCCCGGCCCCGATCATGATTTGAGATCCTTGAGCAGGTCGGCGATTTCGGACAGGTCATCCTCGGTCAAAGCCTCGCTTTGTGCCAGATGCGCGACCAAGGACGCCGCGCGCCCGCCAAACAAGCGGTCCACAAGCCGGCGCGATTCGCCCCCGACATAATCGGCCCGTTCCATCATTGGAGAGTAAAGAAACCGGCGCCCGTCAGGCGTAGTCGCGACCGCTTGTTTCTGCACCAGACGCGACAACAGCGTCTTTACCGTCGCCAGGCTCCAGCCCCGCTCCTCGCCAACCGCATCGCACACCTGCGCCGCGCTTGCCGTGCCGCCATCCCACAGGACTTCCATCACCGCATGTTCGGCCTCACTGATGCGTTCGGGCGTTTCATGCGCCCCTTTGGCATCGGGCGATATACCTTTATCTGGTGTTGTATCAGGGGTGCTCAAGCCTGCCTCCATTTGCTTGATTACGTGTGTAGTCATAACGACTACATTTGTAAATATTGCTCTTGGATGAACAGGCCCCTTCCCTCCTTGCTTCTCTGCGAGCGACCTATCACAACGGATGAATGACATGGAAACTCGCTCTGCTCCCATTCGCCTTGCTTGGTATGGCCCAACCGGCTCTGGCGCAGGAGGAAATCTTCGCCATCACCGAGCCGGTTGCCCTCAATCCGGATGACCCCGAAACCGAGCAAGTTGGCGAGCTGATCTATCGCGGCGGCGTTGTGATCGAGCCGGGTGATGAAGGGATTGGCGCCATTTCGGGCCTCGCCTGGGACAACGAAGATGGCCTGCTTTATGCGGTGAGCGATGATGGCCATTGGCTGACGATTGAGCCTGACGAGATAGACGGCCAATTGATCGATATCTTGGGGATCACGCGCGGCGATCTGAATGATGAACGCGGGCGGCGGCTGCGCGGAGATGACAACGTCGATGCGCAGGCGATTGCGCGCGATGAGGATGGTGCTTGGCTGGTGACATTTGCGCGCACGCCGCGCATCTGGCGCTATGCCCGCTTGTCTGACCCAGCCACCCCCTCCGCCACCGCCGGCGCCCGTAAACCTGTCCCCGGCTCCGCAATTGCGGCGGGTGCGGGTGGAGCGGCATGCGATGATGCGGGCGATTGTTACACGGTTGCAGCCGCGCCCGATGGCGGCGATCAGGTGGGGAAAAATGGTAGCAGCGCAGTCACCCTGCACAGCGCAGATGGCACGGCCCAAACCCTCGCAGTCCTCGCCCCGCCCCTCACAAATGCCGATTTCTCAGGGATCGCGGTGCGCGAGCAGTTTGGCAAAACCTTCCTCTACATCGTCTCGGACAATGATTTTTCCGACGATCAAGGCACGCTGCTGATGAAGTTTGAAATCCGCAAGGATGAACCCAAGATCGCCGCCAATCCCGAGCCAGAGGTGAATTACGAAACCACCGATGTGGTGCTCGAAACCGATATGGGAGAGATCACCATCCGCCTCGAAACCGAGCGCGCGCCGATCACGGCGGCCAATTTCCTGCGCTATATTGATGAAGACCGCTTTGATGGCACGGTGTTCTACCGCGCGATGAAGCTGGAGCGCGAACCCATGCCCAATGGCCTGATCCAGGGCGGGACACGGTTTGATCCGGCGCGTACACTGCCCGGCATCCCGCATGAGCCGACCACTCTCACCGGGCTCAGCCACACCAATGGCGCGGTGTCGATGGCGATGGGCGATCCGGGCACGGCCAATGGCGATTTTTCCATCATGCTGGCCGATCAGATCGGGCTCGATGCGCGGCCCGAAGAGGAAGAGCCGATCTGGCAAAATGGCTATGCGGTGTTTGGCTATGTGATTGACGGGATGGATGTCGTCTCAGCGATCCATGCCTCGCCGACCGACCCCGATAAAGGCGAAGGGGCCCTGATCGGTCAAATCATCGCCGACCCGGTCACAATCATCGATGCGCGCCGGGTGGTGGAGGATGGGGATACCGGCCCCTGATCTGGGGCGCGTTTGGCCTGTCCCCGCAAGCTCAATCGCCAGCGGCGGGGCGGCCGACTGGCTCGCTGGCTTCTTGCGGCATTTGCGCTTCCAACTGGGTCAGCCATTGGCGCGCCTCTTGCCCGATTGCGCTTTGCGGCAAAGAAGCAAGCAGGCGCCGCTCGCTTTCCCATTTTGCGATCATCCGCTGCGCCGATTGCAGCGCCGCATCGAGCGGCTGGGGTTGGCGCATAGCGCGGTTGATCAGCGCATCACCGAAAAAGGTCCAATCATTGTCGGCCCGGCACCCGAACGAATTGCGCTGCGCCGCAGCAGCGGTCACAACGGCCCCTTGTGAATTGGTCAAAGCGGGCACGAACACCCCGGAATAGCAGGCGCTGATGATCACCAGGCGTCGATCAATCCCCAACTCCGCAAAGGTCTGAGCCAGTTTGGCCGGCGACAAAATGCCATATCCGGTGTCGCCATAATGATAGGCAAGGCCGGTCGGATTGCCGTGGCTGGTGGTGTAGAGCACCAAGACATCTTCTTTTGTGTCCATCGTCTCTGCAATATGCGCGAGGCTGACCAATAACGTGTCGATCGATCCACGCGGCAGATCATCGCGCGCGCCATCGGGCCCGGCCAGCGTCAGCGTCCGCCCCTGCCCGCCATAGCGCGCCGACAAAACCCGCCCCGCCTCGCGCGCTTCGCGGGCAAAGACCGGATCGCTGTCGAGCGCGATGGTGACCACATAAGTGTCGACAATTCCGGCGCGCTGCGGCGCCAAATCGCTCAGTGCAAAGGCAAGCCGGCGCTGCTGCGTGAGCAGGTCGAGGGCCGAGGCGCGGCGTTCAAGCTGAGGCGCATCTTTGAAGCTTTCAATCATCGCTTCACGCGTTTCGCCCACCGCCAGATTTGGAAATCCGCTGGTGTGCGGCGGCGGTTGAGTGGCGGATTGCTGGGATGTTTGGGCGTGGCCTGGCACAGCTGCGATAGCAAAACAAAGCGCCAAGTAATGCGTCAGAAAAGTAACCAAAGATTTCACCGGCCCGGCCGGTTTTGTAAGAAGCGTCCCCATATGAAGAAGGTGCCC
>JABSPI010000196.1:1858-2584 GCA_013214365.1 Erythrobacter sp. | reverse complement strand
TATTAGCTCAGTTGGTTAGAGCGCACCCCTGATAAGGGTGAGGTCTCTGGTTCAAATCCAGAATGGCCCAGCGGGGGTATAGCTCAGCTGGTAGAGCGTCGCCTTTGCACGGCGGATGTCAGCGGTTCGAATCCGCTTACCTCCACATGAAAACAACAACTTAATTTTTGTTAAGTCTTAGATTCAAGGAATTAAGAGTTTATGGGGAATACCTTGGCATTCAGAAGCGATGAAGGACGCGGTTACCGGCGAAACGCTTCGGGGAGCTGGAAACAAGCTATGATCCGGAGGTTTCCGAATGAGGAAACTTTTTATACTACTTATTGAATTCATAGATAAGAAAGAGCGAACCTAGGGAACTGAAACATCTTAGTACCTAGAGGAAAAGAAAGTAAAAAACGATTCCCTTAGTAGCGGCGAGCGAAACGGGATTAGCCTAAACTTAATTATATAAGGGTAGTGGGACGATTATTAATCGATTAGGACAATTAGATGAATAAGTTGGAATCCTTAACCAAAGAAAGTGATAGTCTTGTAGTCGAAAATTGAAATAATCTAATTGAATCCCAAGTAGCATGGAGCACGTGAAATTCCGTGTGAATCTGCGAGGACCACCTCGTAAGGCTAAATATTCCTGAATGACCGATAGTGAAACAGTACCGTGAGGGAAAGGTGAAAAGAACCCCGGGAGGGGAGTGAAAAGAACATGAAACCATAAACTTACAA
>JABSPI010000196.1:0-1758 GCA_013214365.1 Erythrobacter sp. | reverse complement strand
GAAGCCATAGTGAAAGCGAGCCTGAATAGGGCGTTTGTCACTAGTTATAGACCCGAACCCGGATGATCTAACCATGGTCAGGTTGAAGCTTAGGTAATACTAAGTGGAGGACCGAACCGACTGATGTTGAAAAATCAGCGGATGAATTGTGGTTAGGGGTGAAATGCCAATCGAATTCGGAGCTAGCTGGTTCTCCCCGAAATGCGTTTTGGCGCAGCGATAAATGTTATAACTTAGGGGTAAAGCACTGTTACGTATGCGGGCTGGTAATTCGGTACCAAATCGTTGCAAACTAAGAATACTAAGTGTAAAGTTTATCAGTGAGACTGTGGGGGATAAGCTCCATTGTCAAGAGGGAAACAGCCCAGAGCACCAGTTAAGGCCCCTAAATAATTGCTAAGTGATAAAGGAGGTGGGAGTGCAGAAACAATCAGGAGGTTTGCTTAGAAGCAGCAATCCTTTAAAGAGTGCGTAATAGCTCACTGATCGAGTAAACCTGCGCCGAAAATGTACGGGACTAAGTAATTTGCCGAAACTGTGCGATATATTAAAAATATATCGGTAGGGGAGCGTTCTGTTGTAGATTGAAGTATTAGCGGAAGCGGATATGGACGAAGCAGAAGTGAGAATGTCGGCTTGAGTAACGAAAATATAGGTGAGAATCCTATACCCCGAAAACCCAAGGTTTCCTCCGGAAGGTTCGTCCGCGGAGGGTAAGTCAGGACCTAAGGCGAGGCTGAAAAGCGTAGTCGATGGACAACGGGTTAATATTCCCGTACCATTATTTGTTGATATCGAGGGACGGAGAAGGCTAAGCTGGCCGGATGTTGGTTACCGGTTTAAGCGTTCGAGGTGATGAGAAACGGAGAAAACGTTTTGAGCTGAGGCGTGAGTACGAGATGCTACGGCATCGAAGCAGTCTATGTCATACTTCCAAGAAAAGCTCGCACTGTCATAAACAAATAATGCCTGTACCATAACCGACACAGGTGGGTAGGTAGAGTATACTAAGGGGCGCGAGATAACTCTCTCTAAGGAACTCGGCAAAATGACTCCGTAACTTCGGGAGAAGGAGTGCCTTTTTATTTATAAGGTTGCAATAACAAGATCCAAGCAACTGTTTATCAAAAACACAGGTCTCCGCTAAGTCGTAAGACGATGTATGGGGGCTGACGCCTGCCCAGTGCCAGAAGGTTAAAGAAGTTGGTTAACACTAGCGAAGCTGATAACTTAAGCCCTGGTGAACGGCGGCCGTAACTATAACGGTCCTAAGGTAGCGAAATTCCTTGTCGGGTAAGTTCCGACCCGCACGAAAGGCGTAATGATTTGGATACTGTCTCGGAGAGGGGCTCGGTGAAATAGACTTGTCTGTGAAGATGCGGACTACCTGCACCTGGACAGAAAGACCCTATGAAGCTTTACTGTAACTTGAAATTGAAATTGGACTTTATTTGCGCAGTATAGGTGGGAGGCATTGAAAATATTCTTGCGGGAATATTGGAGCCATCAGTGAGATACCACTCTTGTAATGTTAGATTTCTAACTTTGTATCATTATCTGGTCAAAGAACAGTTTCAGGCGGGCAGTTTGACTGGGGCGGTCGCCTCCCAAATGGTAACGGAGGCGTACAAAGGTTTCCTCTGAACGTGTAGAAATCGTATCTAGAGTGTAAAGGCATAAGGAAGCTTGACTGTGAGACCTACAAGTCGAGCAGGGACGAAAGTCGGTCTTAGTGATCTGACGGTACCAAGTGGAAGG
>JABSPI010000195.1 GCA_013214365.1 Erythrobacter sp. | reverse complement strand
GCAAGGGGATGGCGGCATCGCAGAGAGGAGCGCATAAGCCTGATCGAAGCGGCACTCCTCAAAGCTGGCGACGAAAAGGAGCCTTTGCCATTCAATTCTTGGGACCGAATAATGGCGTATGTTCAACCGGTCCTAATGCTCATTTTTGGTCCGCTAATGGTCCTAGCAGGGGTCGCGGCCCTTTCACTTATGGGAGAGTGATATGAAAATCGCCTTTATCGGCCTTGGCAATATGGGCGGCGGAATGGCCGCCAACCTTGTGAAAGCAGGCCACGATGTGCGCGCTTTTGATTTGAGCGAAGAAGCGCTTGCCGCCGCCAAAGATGCCGGCTGCGCCACTTTCTCAAGCGCGAGAGAGGCTTGCGCTGAGGCCGAGGCGGTCGTCTCAATGCTGCCCAATGGCGCGATTGTAAAAGCGGTCTACGAAGCCGACGTGATCGGCACAGCACCGCAAGGCGCGGTCCTGCTCGATTGCTCGACCATCGACGTCGCCACCGCGCGCGACGTCATCGAGGGCGCGCAAAGCGCCGGCTATGACATGGTCGATGCGCCCGTTTCCGGCGGGATTGCCGCGGCCAATGGCGGAACGCTGACCTTTATGGTGGGCGGAACGGGAGAAGCCTTCGCCCGCGCCGAGCCGATCCTTGCCGCGATGGGCAAGGCGGTGATCCATGCCGGTGATGCGGGCAATGGCCAAGCGGCCAAAATCTGCAACAATATGCTGCTCGCAATCCANATGATCGGCACCAGCGAAGCCTTTGCCATGGCGCAAAAACTGGGCCTTGATCCGCAAACCTTCTTTGACATCTCGAGCGTTTCCAGCGGCCAGAACTGGTCGATGACCGCCTATTGTCCGGTGCCCGGCGTTGGCCCGCAAAGCCCGTCAGACAATGACTATCAAGGCGGATTTGCCACCGCCTTGATGCTCAAGGATCTGAAATTGGCGATGGAAGCGGCCGGCACCGCCGGAGCCGCCACCCCGCTGGGCCGTCATGCGCAGGAGATTTACGAAGCCTTTGCCAAGGACAATGGCGGGCTTGATTTCTCGGCCATCATCAAGACGCTTTGATCTGATCGATCACACGGTCCAGCCAATCGCGCGGGGCCCCGCGTCGCCCGATATCGGCAACAAATTCCTGACCGCGTGCAACGCTTTTAAGCTTGCCGCCGCGGATCCAGCGATCGGCCCGGTCGTGATAGGATAGCCCGCCGCGTCTGAGCCAGCCGGGCCGTTGCCACAGGCTGGGCGGGCCGCCGGGAATTGTCAGGCGCAAACCCTCGCTCGCACAGGTCGCAGCGCAGCCCTCCCCGCGCCAGATCACATCGTTTTTGTGATGCATTGCAAGCGCATGCGGGTGGTGGAGCGCCAATAGGTCTTGCGGCGCGCCGCACGCTAAGGGAATCATCTCCTCGACCCTGAGGTAGCCGAAAATGCGGTGGTGCGGCTCGCCGCTGTGCTCGTCAGCGAACAGGCCGAAGAACACAAACACATCCCCCAAACCGACATTTTGCCGTTCCAGATGGGTTTGGGCCGCCCCGCATTGACCGAACAGACATTCCTCCTTTTGCCCGCCCTCCCCGCCAATGAACATCGGATCGTGATGGCAGTAATCCTCCGCTCCCAGCCGGCCTTTGCTTGCTTTGGCGGCGTGATCACCCAATCGCAGATCGCCATAGGTCGTAGCGCTGGCCGCGCCGGCGGGAATGGGCAGGCTTATCGGGCGCCCATTGACGATCGGGGATGGGCCGCCACCTGCGCTGGAATCGAAACCTTTGCGGGAAAAGATGATCTTCATGACATTATCCCCATGACCTGCGTGCAAAACTTTCTCAAGCGCAAGCGCACGCTTTGCAGGCGGCGCAAATTGCCGCTAAAGCCGCGGGGGTTAGAAAGGTCTAGGGTCACCCAATGTCATCGCACATAAAGGCTACCGCGCTGGTTATGGCCGGCAAACGCTCTGGCATGCTAGATCCGCTTGCCGCCAATGCGGGCGTTGCGCAAAAGGCGGTTGTGCCGGTCAATGGCATTCCCATGGTCGAACGGGTGGTCCAACAGGTCGCCGATTGCCCCGACGTGGGCGCGATCCGGATTGTCGCCCACGAACCCGACGAAATCGCGGCTCTGCCAACGATTGCGGGCTTGATCGCCAAGGGGCGGCTCAGCTTTGCCAAGGGCAAATTCAACATTGTCGAAAGCGTGTTTGCAGGGGCCGAAGGGGCCGATTTCCCGCTTCTGGTCACAACCGCAGACAATTGTCTGGTCACAGCCGAAGGCTACAGCGAATTTATCCGCAAATGCACCGCGGCAAAGGCTGAGGCGGCAGCCGGCCTTGCGCGCAAGGAAGATGTTATCGCAGCCGATCCGGTCGGCCAGAAACGGTTTTATGAATTTCGCGACGGCGCCTTTTCAAACTGCAATATGTATCTGATCGCCAGCCCCCAAGCCTTGCAAGCCGCCGAAATCATGCGCAGCGGGGGCCAATTCGTGAAATTCCCCAGCCGCATCATCAAAGCCTTTGGGCTTATGAACCTGATCCGGTTCCGATTGGGCAATGGTTCGAAGGAAAAATTGTTCGAGAAAGTCTCCAAACGGTTCGGCTTCAAGCTCGCTTTGATCGAATTGTCCGACGGACATTACGCAATCGATGTCGACAACCAACGCACCTTCGATGTAACGGAGCGTATTCTTAAGCGGAGGGAAGGCACCGCAGAACCGGTCTGACCGGCATCGGTGCCCAGAAATAGGTTGAGCGCATGAGGCGCCTTTTCACCAATATGGGTTGGCTGCTTGGCGGACGCGGCATCAATGCTGTGCTGAGCCTCGTTTACCTTGCTCTGGCGACCCGCACTTTGGGGCTGGAGGGGTTTGGCTATTTCGCGGC
>JABSPI010000194.1 GCA_013214365.1 Erythrobacter sp. | reverse complement strand
GCGACCGAGTAAAACTCGCCCACGCTGTCCTCACCGTTGAGGACGCAGGACGGATATTTCCATGTGACCGCGCTGCCGGTTTCGACCTGCGTCCAGCTGATCTTGGAGCGGTCGCCTTGGCAAAGGCCGCGCTTGGTGACGAAATTGTAGATCCCGCCCACGCCTTCCGAATTGCCCGGATACCAGTTTTGGACGGTTGAATATTTGATCTCGGCATCTTCCATCGCGACCAATTCAACAACGGCGGCGTGGAGCTGGTTTTCATCGCGCATCGGCGCGGTGCAGCCTTCGAGATAGGAGACGTAAGCGCCTTTTTCCGCGATGATGAGCGTGCGCTCAAACTGGCCGGTGTTCTCGGCATTGATGCGGAAATAGGTGGAGAGCTCCATCGGGCAGCGCACCCCTTCGGGCACATAGACAAAGGTGCCGTCGGAAAAGACCGCCGAATTGAGGCAAGCAAAATAATTGTCGCGCGTGGGCACAACCCGGCCGAGCCATTTTTTGACCAGCTCCGGATATTCCTTGATCGCCTCCGAGATAGAAAGGAAGATTACGCCCGCTTTCTTGAGCTCTTCGCGGAACGTGGTCGCCACACTTACCGAATCGAACACCGCATCAACCGCAACCTTGCGCGCGCCCTCAACCCCGGCGAGCACTTCCTGCTCGGCCACCGGAATGCCCAATTTGTCATAGACCGCCTTGATCTCGGGATCGAGCTCATCAAGCGATTGCAGCTTGGGCTTGGCCTTGGGCGCGGCGTAATAATAGGCGTCTTGATAATCGATTTTGGGATAGCCGACCTTGGCCCAATCGGGCTCTTCGAGGCTTTCCCAAATCCGGAACGCTTTGAGCCGCCAGTCGAGCATCCATTCCGGCTCACCCTTTTTGGCCGAAATGAAACGAACCGTGTCTTCGTTCAGGCCTTTTTCGGCAAATTCGGTGTCGATATCAGCCGACCAGCCATGCTCATATTCCGCCGCCGCTGCGGCTGCATCCTTGGCGTCTTGATCGATTTCAGGCTGAACGAGGTCAGTCTGGTCCAAGTCCGCCTGATCGGTTTGAGGGTCAAGTTTGACGTTGTCGGTCATACTGTGTGCTCTTCAAGAATGGGTTTGGCCACCGGGGGGTGGCGCAGATGGTCAAGCGTGATTTCGGCCAGAGCGCCGCGCAATTTGTGATTGATGATCGGCCAATGCGGCTTCATCGAACATTGCGCCTCATGATCGCAGCACCCCTCTTCGATACAGGCGGTGACCGCAATCGGCCCTTCGACCGCTTCGACAATATCGGCGACATTGATCGCGGCGGCCGGGCGACCCAATTGCAAGCCGCCGCCCACACCGCGCACCGAACGCAGCAGGCCGGCGCGGGTCAATTTGGACACCAGCCNTTGGACCGTGGGCACGGGCAAGCCGGTCTCGCTCGCCAATTCAGCAGCGCTGACCCGCCCGTCCCCGCAATGGGTGGCGGCCTGAACCATCGTGATGACGGCGTAATCGGCTAGATTGGAAAGGCGCATAGCGGCCCGATATCCCTGACTATTGCGAACGATTCTTAAATCCGACTGAATCAGTCTGATTTCAAATACGCGCGATTTGCTCCGATTTCAAGCCTTGTGACGCCCCGCTCATTTCGGGCGCAGGTCGGGCCCCGTATCGCCGTGCCCGTCGGGATCGAGCATATCCTGCACCAGGCCCGATTGGGTGAGAGCCTTGGGCGTTTGCCCGGTATAGCGGCGAATATCGCGGATAAGATGGGCCTGATCGAAATAGGCGCCGATCACCTCGTTGCGCATTTCGCTCGGCAGATTGTCATGCGCCAACAGCATAGCGGCGCGAATCGCACGAAAGCGTTTGAGCAATTGCCCGGGAGGCACCCCGAAATAGCGGCGGCACAATCGCTGAACCTGTCGCGGGCTCAGATCGGTGCTGTCATAAAGGCGTTCGATCGGCGGGTTGAACCCGCTGCTCAGCCAATCATTGATTGCGCCCACCAATACGGCATGGGCACCGCGCGGTTGATGCGCGGATTGGGCGCAGACCTGGCGGATCATATCTTCCACTGCGCGGGCATAATCCTCTGGCGACAGCCGATCCGCTCGAATTTCGGCGAGCGCTGCGTGCAGCGGCGTCAACAGTGCGCGGGGCATCACCGTCTCCGCGCCGAAGGCTGTGTCATGCACCTCATCAGCGGGCAGCCCGCTAAATGTCGCCCAACCCAGCGGGGTGAACGAAGCCCCGACATTGAGAACCGGCCCCTGCATGACCATCGGTGCGGCGCGCAACATCGGCGCATTGAGCGTCAGGTCGCTCGAAGTGCAGCTGTCACGGCCGGGAAAATGGATCGTGCTCGACCCAGTGACAAAGCTGAAGAATTGAGCCGAGTAGGCCGGCATCATCGACCGTGTGCGCCCATCCCCCGCACGCGTCACAAACAGCGTGTGAATAATCGCCGCCATGTCGGGCGAGGGCGCAAAAAAGCGTAACGAGGGTTCGGGGTCAGGGCGCGATATTGGCATAGGTTAAGTGCAGCGCACCGTCATTAGAGAGTTGTATCAAGAAAAACACACAGCAGCCCCGAACGCATGACGCGGCGCATGGTTTCCTTCATTGCAGGCGCACACCCCAAGCCTGGGGCAGACGACCAATATCGAGACATAAAGCATGGGGTGGCGGGCAAATCGACCCAAAATAGGCGGCCCATAAAAAAAGGGCGGCCCACAAAAGCAGGCCGCCCTGTAAAGTTGAGGAACTCTTTGCATNACTGCTCCAAGCCCTTCGGGTCGCGAGGGTCTCTTAACTAAACAAGCGCGACAATAATTGTATGCATGCGACATTTAGCCCCGAAAAAACGGGAAAATTGCGTGAAACCATGCGGCTAGTGGTTAAAACTCGCTTATCGCGCGCCTGCCGGGAGTGCTTTGACCGCCATGCAAAAATACAGCTGTTTGCAGCCCGGCTGACACAGGCCTCGACAAAACGGCCAAAGTTTGGCTTAGCCGGGCGATCATGACAATCAGCCTTTTCAATCTGTTTCGCCCGGCGATCTTCGCGCTCGATCCCGAAACCGGCCACGGCCTTGCCCTGCGCGCTTTGCAAGCTATGCCCGAGGCCGCCAAACGCCGCGCTGCGCGCCATGCGCCATCGCTGGCGATCAATATTGCCGGGCTCGATTTTCCCAGCCCCGTTGGAGTGGCCGCCGGGTTCGACAAAGACGCCGAAGTGCCCGACGCTTTGTTGGCTTTGGGCTTTGGTTTTACGGAGGTCGGCTCGATCACTCCCCTACCCCAAAGCGGCAATCCCAAGCCGCGCTTGTTCCGCCTGAGCGAAGACCAAGCGGTAATCAACCGGATGGGTTTCAATAATAAAGGGGCGCAATCGGCCCTTGCCAGACTGGAGGCGCGCCAGGCAAAGGCCCGCGCTGGTATTGTTGGTGTGAATATCGGTGCCAACAAAGACGCCTCCGACCGGATCGCAGATTATGCTCAGATGGCGCAGATCATGACGCCGGTGGCAAACTATCTGGCGGTCAATGTGTCGAGCCCCAACACGCCGGGCCTGCGCGCTTTGCAGGACGAGGCTGCGCTCACTGCACTGATCGATGGCGTGATCGCTGCGCGCGACGAGATTGCCATGCCATCCCCGCCACCGATCTTCCTCAAAGTGGCACCCGACCTCGAGGCGTCCGACATTGATGCGATTGCACGCATCGCCATCGACAAGAAACTGGGCGCTTTGATCGTCTCGAACACCACCATTACCCGGCCCGATCTGGCTTCGCGCCATGCGGGCGAAGCAGGGGGTCTGTCGGGCGCTCCGCTGCGCGCAATGGCGCTGCAAAGGCTGCGCGATTTCCGCAAGGCAACCGGCGGCAATGTGCCTTTGATCGGGGTCGGAGGGATCGCAACCGCTGAACATGCGTGGGAACGCATCCGCGCAGGCGCCAGTCTGGTGCAGCTGTATTCAGCCATGGTCTATCATGGCCCGGGCCTGGGGGCACAAATTTCAAACGGCCTCGCGCAATTGATGGCGCGCGACGGATTTACATCTCTTGCCGATGCGGTGGGAAGCGAATAGCGGTGTTGGCGATGCTTAAACCAATCGCACTCTTCTCGCCCGTTGCGCTCATCCTCGCCGGATGCGCTGCCAACACGCCGCCCAACACAATGTCGGCGACCCCCAACACGGCTGCACCAAGCGCGCCGGAAAGGGGCGCCGTGAGCGCCGCAGACCCGCGCGCAACTGCCGCAGGTGAGGCGATCCTTGCCCAAGGCGGATCGGCCACCGATGCAGCGATTGCGGTGATGTTGGCGCTGACCGTGGTTGAACCGCAAAGTTCGGGAATTGGCGGGGGCGGTTTTCTTGTCCATCATGGCCAGGATGGACCGATGACCTTTGACGGGCGCGAAACCGCACCGGCCAGCGCAACCCCATATCGCTTCCTCGATCAAGCCGGCAGTCGCTT
>JABSPI010000193.1 GCA_013214365.1 Erythrobacter sp. | reverse complement strand
TCGGTGAACCTGTATTCCTCGCGCCATTACGACACCGATCTGGCGCTGTATGAGGATTTCACCAAACAGACCGGGATCACCGTCAACCGGATCGAGGCAGGCGCGGATGCATTGATCGAACGGATGGTGAGCGAGGGTGAGTTTTCGCAAGCCGATGTGTTGATTACGGTGGATGCCGGCCGGTTGTGGCGGGCCGAGGAAGCGGGCGTGCTCTCGGCGGTGGAATCGCCGGTTTTGACAGAGCGTCTGCCCGAACATCTGCGCCATCCCGATGGTTTGTGGTTTGGCCTCTCGACCCGCGCGCGGGTGATCATTTACAACAAAGAGGCAGGGGCACCTGAGGGGCTCGACACCTATGCCGATCTTGCTGATCCCGCCTATCGCGGGCAGATCTGCATCCGTTCCTCTTCCAACATTTACAACATTTCCCTGTTGTCGAGCATCATCGCCCATCAAGGCGCCGATGCAGCAGAGGAATGGGCCAAAGGCGTGGTCGCCAATTTCGCCCGCGACCCGCAGGGCAATGACACATCGCAAATCGAAAGCGTGGCCTCTGGCGAATGCCGGATCGCGGTGGTGAACACCTATTATCTGGCGCGTTTTGCCGGGGGTGATGACGCGCAAAAGGCGATGTTTGATGCCATCGGCGTGATCTTCCCCGATCAGGACGGCAATGGCACGCATATCAACATTTCAGGGGCCGGAATCGCCAAAAACGCGCCCAATCGCGACAATGCGATCGCGTTTATCGAATATCTGACCTCGCCCAGCGCGCAGCGTTATTTTGCCGATGGCAATAATGAATATCCCGCGGTGATCGGATTGGAAGCCAATTCCAATGTCGAGCAATTGGGCGCCTTCAAATCCGATACGTTGAGCGCGGCCACAATCGGCGCAGGCCAGCGCGAAGCGGTCGAGATTTTCGACCGCGCTGGATGGAATTAAGCGGCCCGCAAGCGTTTAAGTGATCGGGGCGGGGCATGCAGTGGGCGCAAGCCGCGCTTTACGTCCCGATCACTAAACTTACTTGATGCGCGCGCCCAAAACCGCCATTTGCGCATCGTTCTGGGGCGCGCATTGCGTGTCTGTATAGCTGTTTAGCCTCTCTAGCTGTTTTGAAGGTTTGAAATTTTGACCGACACCGCCACGACCTCTGCGATCCCTGCGCGCGATGCATTTGCCGAAAGCGGCGCTCTTTCTGTTGAGACGATCACCCATGTCCATCAATGGAATGAGGAGCTGTTCACGCTCAAAATGACGCGTCCGGCGGCGTTCCGTTTCCGCTCGGGCGAGTTCATTATGATTGGCCTGCCCAAAGAAGACGGCAAGCCTTTGCTGCGCGCCTATTCGGTCGCCTCGCCCAGCTATGATGAGGAATTGGAGTTCTTGTCGATCATTGTGCAAGAGGGCCCGCTGACCTCGCGTTTGCAACATATCAAGGTCGGCGACCCGATCTATCTGGGCAAGAAACCGACCGGCACGCTGGTCACTGATGCCCTGTTGCCGGGCAAACGGTTGTTTATGCTCTCAACCGGAACCGGCCTTGCCCCGTTTATGAGCCTGGTGCGCGATCCGTCGGTCTATGACATGTATGACGAGGTGATCGTGGTCCATTCGGTGCGCCGGGTGGCGGATCTGGCCTATCGCGATCTGCTCGAAAGCAAGCTTGAAGGCGATCCCCTGCTCGAAGATGATCAGCGCGAGCGGATGATCTACGTGCCGACCGTGACGCGCGAAGATTTCCACACGCAGGACCGGATTCAGGTGTTGATCGATGATGGCCGTTTGTTCGAACAATCCAAAGGCCCGCAACGTTTTGACCCCGAAAATGACCGCGTCATGCTGTGCGGGTCGATGGCGATGATCAAAGACCACGCCGCCGATCTGGAAGCGCGCGGTTTTGAAGAGGGCGCCAACAACAAGCCGGGCCAATTTGTGATTGAACGCGCCTTTGTAGGTTGATAGTTTCCCTCCTGCAAAAGGGGGGGAGGATGAACAAGAGTGCCGACCTGTGGAAGGTTATGCTTGGTGTGATGCTTGTAATGCAAGCGGGCATCGCCATGGATTATTGGCCGAAGTTCACAAGTGTGAGATGGGCCGTACATATCCATTATTGGAATGCAACCGCTTGGTACACTCTGCTAATCCTACAACCTTGGTTGGTTGCGAAAAAGAACATCACTGCGCATCGTTTTTGGGGTATGATTGGTCTGTTGATGGCCGGCGGTATGGTGCTTTTGAGCGTAAGTCAGCTGCACCGAGACATCTTCTATGCTGACTTCGTGCGCGACAATCCGGGCGCGAACGGGCCGTTTGAGCCGTGGTTTTTTCTGAGTGTTTTGATGAATGAAGTGGTGCTTGTCACTGGTTACATGATCGCTGTGGTCATGGCGGTTCGCACCCGGAAAAGTCCCGAAGATCATGCTTGGTGGATGGCTTCAACTGCCTTTTTGCTTTTGATGCCGGCCTTGGGCAGGGGCATTCAAAACGCGGCTATTATGATCTTTGGGTTCTCGCCGGAAATTACCTTTGTGGTCATGCCGCCTTTATATCTCACACAGGTGATTATTATCTCGATGCTCCTTGGAGTAGCGGCATGGATCGGCAAGCTGCGCCACCCCGCGACCTATCTTGCGGTGGCTGCCAATCTGGCGGTCTTTTTCACGCCCCACTTGGCTAAATTGGAGCCGGTGCAAGCAGCCTTGCGCGCAATTTTTCAGAATTGACCCTCCCTTCGTCTTGGTGCTTGACCTGCTTGGATTGGCGCGCTCAAAAGGTATCCGAATAAAACCGATTTGCGAAGGGTTACGCACCATGCTCCAAACCGTCCACCGCACCGCTTATAACGAAGATCACGAAGCCTTTCGCGACACTGTGCGCAAAGTCTTTGCAGAGCATATGGAGCCGTTCCTCGACGATCACGAGGCCGACGGATTGGTCCCGCGCGCGGCGTGGAAGGCGTTGGGCGAGGCGGGGATGTTGTGCCCCACGGTCAAAGAGGAAAATGGCGGGCTGGGGTTGGACTTCGGGTTCAATTGCGTGCTCGCTGAAGAGCTGGCCTATCTCGGCTCATCGGCCGGTTTCACTCTGCAAAACGACATCACGGTCAATTATTTTGAACGGCTGGGTTCGGCCGAGCAGAAGGAAAAATACCTGCCCGGCATGGTGTCGGGCGATATCATTTCGGCAATTGCCATGAC
>JABSPI010000192.1 GCA_013214365.1 Erythrobacter sp. | reverse complement strand
TAGCGCATGGTGATGGTCAGGCTCTGCGCCTCATCGCCGTGAGTAAAGACCGCATCGTCCCAGCTGGGCGGCGCCATTTGCACCGGCGCATCGCGCGAAAAGCCATAGCCCTCGCGCGGGGCCATGCCGAGCATGCGGTTGGCTTTGCCGTCCTCATTCTCGTCATGCAGCAGCGCAATCGCATATTCGCCCGGCTTCACATCCTCGAACCGGATCGTGACCGTTTCGCCCGCCTGTACGGTGGCGCGGTGCGAATTAGGATCGCGCCGACAGCGCGGAAAAATATCCTCTTGCGTGGTCATGCACGCCATCACCACGCCTTTGCTATTGCGCAAATCGGTGACCGTGATCGTCACGGCGCTGCCGCTGGATGGCGCGGCCGTATCCGTGGCGCCGGCGCCCGTGCCTGTTGCCAGAACGCCCGCGCCCGCAGCGCATGCGACCATTATGCGAGCCCGTGCCTTTGTCATGGCGCGCGCCGGGCTCATGCCGNCACCTGNTTGGCNTTGGCCGCNTCGATCCGCGCNGACAGCCCGCGATCGGTTCCGCACACCCGGTCCCAAAACCGGAAATAGAGCCCAAAATTGCATCGATAATCCTCGTGGTGCTTTTCGTGATGGCTGGCGCTTATCAGCCAGCCGCCCAACGCAGAATGAACGAACCGGCGCGGGAGGATTTCCCATCCCATATGGTTGAGTACCCCCATCAAAGTCGCCACACTCAACACCACGCCCAGCATCGCCAGATGGATCGGCACCACAAACACCAGCACTGGCACCACAATCGCCCCGCTCAGCGATTCGATCGGATGGAAACTCATCGCGGTCCAGGCGGTTGGCGGGCGGCTCTTGTGATGGACCGCATGTGCGAGTTTGAACAAAGCGGGCCAATGGTGCATCGCCCGGTGGGTCCAATAAAACCAGCTGTCCTGCACAAACAGGTAGATCGCTATCGAAACCGGCAAATACCACAGCGGATAGGCGCTCCAATCGCTGTAGAGCAGCGAATAATCGTGGTGCCGCCAGAGCCAGAACACGATTCCCGCCGGCGCGCCATATATTAAAGCCGCAATCAGCGAATAACGGATTTCCATCGCGATCTGGCCGCTTTGACCGGCATATAGGCCCGGGCGGATGATCTGGGTCAGCCATGCAAACACCCCGCTCGCCATAAAATAGCGCAGCGCCACCATCAGCGACATCGCGCCGCTGACAATCAGAAAGGCAATCCAGAAAGGGGTGTCGGCCGGGATCATGTTCCCGGGGTTATGACCCAGATTGTCGAGCGGGGATAGTCATTATTGCCCCGCCTGCGCGCCAGTGGCGGAGCTTTTTTATGGGCGCCCGCTTCATCTGGTACCTCATATGCTGTCGATCGCGCCGATCTGCGGATCGATCGCGGCGCTGTGGCGTCGCATGGAGGTGCGCGCCAGCGCGCTGGTCAATGTTTTGCGCCGCGCCGCAGCGAGTGATCGCAGCGGGGCGGGCCGGACAATTTCGCCGTCATAGCCATCGGCCACAATCACGCCGCACGCCTCGGGCTCGAACGCATCAGTATCGAGCGGGGCGCGGTCCAATCCGGGCGCAACCCCCCAAAAAAAGCGGTCGCAATAATCGAGGTAATCGCGCCATTTGCTGTCGCTCAGCAGATCGCCGCGCGCGACCTTGATCTCGACGATCACGATCAAACCTTTAGCATCTAACCCGATCAAATCAGCACGCCGGCTATTTTTGAGCGGCATTTCAGCAAGGCAATAAATGTCGTTGCGGGCAAACAGGCGGGCAATACCGCGCGCGACATCCGCTGCAACGGGTCCAGCGATAGCGGCTTTAGCGAGGTTTACGGGCGATTGCGGGGTGATGCGATTCATGCCCAAGTTTGGAACATAGAAAGAACATAGTCAAGTCAGGCCTGCGCTCGCAGCACCGCCATCGCGCACAAATTACGCCGGTTTAGGCGGCTTGCTGGTGCGGGGTGATCGCCGCGAGCAGAGCCTCGCGCGCCTCGAAATATTCGCGCCACAAAGTTAGCGCGGGCGCCTGCGTGGTGCGGCCGCGTTCCACTAGCGTGCCCAATGCGCGCAAACCCAGTTGGGTGAGCGCCTCAAGATCGGCGATTGCGCGGGTGGCCAATTCTACCTGCCATGAGGTGGCCTGATCGATCATCGCCTCGAACTGCGCGGTATTGATAGCCTGGGGCTCGGGGCCGATCATGGCGAGCGCGGCGATCTGCTGCGCTTGCACGTCGAGCGCGTTCCAACGGGTTGCCAATGATGAGGCCGATGAAACGGGCGATGAGGTGGCCGACGAGGCGGTGTGCGTGGCGGCGCGCATGGCGCGCATTTGCGAAGGAGGAAGCGCTGACATGATTGAATAGCTAGCCCAAGGCGCGTTACCGAGCGGTTAAGCCATGCCCATATCTTACCCTCACCCGCTTTGTGCTGCGCCTGCGCCGAATTCAAAGGGGCCCCCAGCGCCAGCCGAACCGCGCCAGCCGACCCCAGCGCCAGCCCAACCGCGCCCGTCCAACCACGTCCACCGCCCTTGCGCAGCACGGCAATTGCGCAGGCG
>JABSPI010000191.1 GCA_013214365.1 Erythrobacter sp. | reverse complement strand
AAAGCACGCACGGCGCTCCGCGTCCACCGCCTTGCGCAATCAGAGCCGCGATGCGCGGCGTGCGATCAGAGCCGCGACGCGCGGCATGCGATCAGCGCGGTCGGCCCGATTTGCGCGCCGCAGGTTCGCGCACAATCAACCAGACAAACAGGCCCAACGGACCGGCCATCAAAGTCGCCAAGAGGATTGGCGCCTGGATCAAACGCGAGATCGATTTGGCATCGGCATCGCGCGCAATCCAGAGCCCGACAAACAGGTCAAAGGCAAGGTAATGGGTCCACCCGATCACCACGCCGACATCGCTGGAAAATATCGCGCGCACACCGGCAATCGAGGTGAAATCCGCGCCCCCTTGCGAACCGCCGGTGATCAATCCGCTGAGCACGCCGAGCAATCCGCCCGCATATAGCAGGCACAACAATCCCACCCCCAGATACAAGATCGCCGACAACAAAGCCGGCCAGCGCGGCAGCAAAATCAGCGCGCCCCAAGCGATCATGGCCAGCAGGTTGACCGCGCCAAAAGCCGAATTCCAATCCATTTCGTGCTCCTAATTGCGGCCCCATTTCTTGGGGCTTTAAACCGTATCGGCCCCATGTTTGGCGCGCCAATCGCGCGCGGCGCGCTTCATCGCTTCATTGTCATGGGTGAACCGCCCCGCCGCACGGCGCAGCGACAAATGCAGCGCCGCCTCAGCCACGATATCGGCATCGATCGACCGGTACATCTCCCATTTCTTGGGGACCATCGGATCGATCACCGGGCTGGCCCAGCGCGCCACAGCTTCGAGCGGGCGGACATCGCCCTCGCGCTGCCCGATGAGCAGGCCGGGACGCAAAATATCGAGCCGTTTGAACCCGACCCGCGACAGCTCCTCTTCCGCCTCGCCTTTGACTTTGAGATAGAAGCTCTTGGCCCGCGGGTCGGCGCCCGCTGAGCTGATCATCACCATATTGGGCACGCCGGCGGCATGCGCGGCGCGGGCCGTGGCCAGCACGAGGTCATAATCAACCGCGCGAAATGCGGCCTCCTCGCGGCCCGCTTTGCGCCAGGTCGTGCCCAGCGCACAGATCAAGGCGCGCGGTCGCACCGCTTCGAGCACTTCGCCCCATTTGGCCGGCTCGGCGATGAACATTTCGACCCGCGCACCTTTGGGCAAGCTGGCCTCGCGCCGGGCAATGCCGACGATCCGGACCGTCTCGCCCTCACTGGTGATTTCGATCAACCGCCGCCCGATCAGGCCGGTCGCCCCCACCAGACCCAGACGCGCGGGGCCCGTGGGCGTTGGGCCATGAGAGACAGGCCCCGCATAATGCGATGCAGCGTCAGACATTGGTCAAACCTTGCGGCATATCGCCGTAAATCTGGGCGCAGGCGCGCATGGCGAAACGATCGCTCATCCCCGCGATGAAATCGGCAATGGCCCGCGAACGGTCGGGCTCAGCTGGCGGCAGGCTTTGGTGCCAGTCATCGGGCATCAGGCTTGCATCTTGGGAATAGGCCGCGAACAAACGCGCAATCACATCGCGCGCCCGCTCCGCTGCGGCGACCTGTTCGCGGTGGTAATAAAGGTTTTCGTACATAAATCTTTTGAGCGCGCGTTCATGTTCGCGCATACCGGGCGAGAACCCTGCCAATTGGCGCCCGGCATCGCGCACCTGTGCGACCGTTTCAAACCCCTTCACCGCGCGGCGCGTCTGGTCGAGCACATCGTTCACCATCAACCCGATCTGATCGCGGATCAGCTCGCGCAGCAGGCGGTCTTGCGGGGCGTGGGGGAAACGTTTTTCGACCGCGCGCCATTGGTCGGCAAGAAAATCGAGCTGCAGCAGGTCATCAAGCTCCAGAAAGCCCGCGCGCAGCCCATCGTCAATGTCGTGATTGTCATAGGCAATGTCATCGGACACCGCGGCAATCTGCGCCTCGAGCGAGGGCCATGTGCCCAGATCGAGCGGGAACGCCTCGTCCAATTGCGCCAGTGCCCAATTGGGCGCGGTGACCGGCCCGTTATGCTTGGCCAACCCTTCGAGCAGATCCCATGTGAGGTTGAGCCCGTCATGTTCGGGATAGGGGCTTTCCAACCGCATCACGGTGCGCAAAGCCTGCGCGTTGTGGCAAAACCCGCCATGGCGCGCCATGGCATCGGACAGGGCCGCCTCGCCGGCATGGCCAAACGGGGGATGGCCCAGATCATGCGCCAGGCACAAAGCCTCGGTCAGGTCCTCGTCAAGCGCCAGACCGCGCGCCAACACCCGGCCGATTTGCGCCACTTCGAGGCTGTGGGTGAGGCGGGTGCGATAATGGTCGCCATCGGGCGCAATAAACACCTGGGTTTTGGATTTGAGCCGGCGGAAACTCATCGAATGGATGATGCGGTCACGGTCGCGTTGAAAATCGCTTCGCGGTCCGCGGGTCTCGTCGCCCTTGCCCGGCGAACCGGCGCGCCGCGCATTGTCAAACTCGCGCCCGCCATGGGCATCGGGATTGGCGGCATAGGGCGCGCGCGCAAAGGCAGTGTGCGTGGTCACAGCACCATCGCTTAGGTCAGCGCGCCGGACCGCTCAACGGGAACAGAACGGCAACCCGGCGCAAATGCGGTGGACAGTTGGATTTTGACCGCCCGGATGGGGCCCACAACCAAACACAGCGGCCCCAAACACTGCGGGCCCAAACACTGCTGGCCCAAACACGGCGCGCCCAGACGCAACAAGGCGCAACCATCGGGCAGGCATCCAAGACCAATGCTCAATCGAGACACCCGGTCGGCGCGAACAAGTGCTCAGCCGAAGGTTCGAGCCAAACAAAAGCCACGTTCCAGAGCCAAAGCCCAAATCAAAGTTGAGAGAAAAAAATGGGACCGCTCACCGGGTGCAATGGGGGGGTGGTAAGCGGCCCCAAGAGCATGAACAGCTCTTGAGTCA
>JABSPI010000190.1 GCA_013214365.1 Erythrobacter sp. | reverse complement strand
GTTGTCCCGGTGACGTCGGGCGATGTGGTCAGGATGCGATCGGCAAAGTCGGTTTTGCTCTTGGACAATTCATCGAGGATTTTGCCAAAGGCGGCCTGTGTCGAAATGTCGCGGTCGGCGGCAAAGCTGATTGCCGGCACAGCCAGTTTGGCATCGTCATAGCGGCGTGTGCCTTTTTGGAAAAACGGCACTTGGTCAAGAAAACGGGTGAGCGCGGGCACATCTTCAACGCCGGCAAATTTGTCCCATTCATGACCCTCGGGCACGCCCATATGGGCTTGCCACTGCGCCATTTGCGCCTTGGTCATCAACCCGCCATGATTGTCCTTGTGCCCGGCAATCGGTGTGCCCCAACCTTTGACCGTGTAGGCGAGGAAACAGGTGGGGCGATCATGGTCGATCGCGGCAAACGTGTCGGCCATGGTCGCCACACAATTCCCGCCCAGATTTTCCATCAAAGCGGCCAATGCATCGTCATCGCGGCTGTCGATCAACGCGGTGACATCGCCCTGATCGCCCAGATCATCGAGCAATCGCTCGCGCCACACCGCGCCCCCCATATAGGTCAGCGCGGAATATTCCGAATTGGGGCAGGCATCGATCCATTCGCGCAGCTTCTCGCCGCCCGGTTCCTTGAATGCGGCCTGTTGCAGCGTGCCATATTTGATCCGCACCACATCCCAGCCAAAGGTGTCGAACACCTTTTCGATCCGTTCAAACAATCCCTCGCGCACGATCCCGTCGAGCGATTGGCGGTTGTAATCGATGATCCACCACGTGTTGCGCAGGTTGTTTTTCCACCCCTCCTGCAACACTTCGTAGATATTGCCTTCATCCATTTCAGCATCACCGACNAGCGCGATCATCCGCCCGGTGTCGATATCGCCCCACGATTTNGCTTCGATAAAATCCTGGATCATCGATGCCAGCGCCGTGATCCCCACGCCCAGCCCGACCGAGCCGGTCGAAAAATCGACATCATCGATATCCTTGGTCCGGCTGGGATAGCTTTGCACCCCGCCAAAGCCGCGGAAATTTTCCATCTTCTCGCGGGTTTGCTGCCCCATCAAATATTGCATTGCATGGAAAACCGGCGAGGCATGCGGTTTGACCGCGACCCGGTCTTGCGGGCGCAATTCGGAGAAATACAGCGCGGTCATGATCGACACCATCGATGCCGACGAGGCCTGGTGCCCACCCACTTTGATACCATCGGCCTTTGGGCGCAGATGGTTGGCATTGTGGATCATCCAATGCGACAGCCATAACAGGCGTTGCTCAAGCGTTTTGAGGTGGTCGAGCGTGTTCGTCATTGGGCGGGTTTTCTCATCAGGCAGGTTCGGGCTGTTTAATGGCCGAAGGTTCGTGAAGCGCAGCCAATGTCGGTTCGCTCAGCGCCTGGTCAAGATCGGCGATGATATCTTCGACATTTTCAAGCCCCACTGACAAGCGCACCAGACCCTCACCAATGCCATGCGCGGCGCGCTCTTGCGGGGAATAGGTCGAATGAGTCATCGAGGCCGGATGCTGGATCAGCGTTTCGGCATCGCCCAAGGAAACGGCGCGGGTGATCAGGTTCAAACGATCCATCAGATCTTTGCCCTTAGCGTACCCTTCTTTCATTTCGAAAGCGATCATTGCGCCGGGACGCGACATTTGCCGGTGCGCAATCTCCTTTTGCGCAAAGCTCTCGAGGCCGGGGAAATCCACCCGCGCAATCGCGGGGTGCGCTTCGAGATATTGCGCCACCGCAATCGCATTGTCGCAATGCCGATCCATCCGCAATGCAAGGGTCTTGAGACCGCGCAGGATCAGCATGGCATTGAACGGGGCGATCACCGCGCCGGTCATATCCTTCATCCCGACCATGCGGATCTCGGCGATCTGTTCGGCGCTGCCGACCACAATCCCGGCCACCACATCGCCGTGCCCGCCCAAATATTTGGTCGCCGAATGCACGACCAGATCCGCACCCAGCGCGATCGGTTGGGTGAGGTAGGGGGTGGCGTAGGTGTTGTCGACAATGACCTGCGCGCCGACATTATGCGCGATCTGTGCAACCGCTTCGATATCGACCAGCCGCATATTGGGATTGGCCGGGGTTTCGAAATAGACCGCGCGGGTCTTGGCGCTGATCGCGTCGGCCAGCGCCTGTGTATCGGTGAGGTCGACATAGGTCACTTTGACGCCCCATTTGGTCAACCCGTCGCGCATAAAGGCAAAGGTGCAGCCATACAGCGTCTTGTCCGTGATGATTTCATCACCGGGCGACAGCAGTGACCACAAAGTCGCGGTGATCGCGCCCATTCCCGATGCCAGCGCCAGGCCCGCTTGCGCCCCTTCGAGCGAGGCGATGCGTTCCTCAAGCAGAGCATTGGTGGGGTTGGAGATGCGGCTGTAAATGTGGCCTTGACGCTCGCCGGCGAATAGTTCTCCGCCCGCATCCGCGCTTTCAAACGCAAAGGTAGAACTCAAATGCAAAGGCGGGGTCAATGCGCCTTCATGGCTCATCGGATCATAGGCGGTGTGGATCGCGCGGGTGGCAAAGCCGTGGGGTTTGGACATGAAAACACCTTTGGTCAA
>JABSPI010000019.1 GCA_013214365.1 Erythrobacter sp. | reverse complement strand
CAAGCCTATATGTTGACCAGCGGATCGACCAGCAATGCCTGGTTGGAGATGAGCGCGTTCGGGTTTGACAATGTCACCGTGACCGATGTCACTGATGATATTGGCGCTTTGTCCGTGCAGGGGCCGACCTCGTGCGAGATCCTGAAACGGATGGGGCTGGAGGGGATCGAGAACCTGAAACCGTTTGGTTTCACCACTTTTCCGTTTGCAGGCGACACGTTGATGGTGTCGCGCACCGGGTTCACCGGGGATCTGGGCTATGAGCTGTGGATCAAGGCGGATCTGGGTTTGGAGATGTGGGATGCGCTGTACGCTGCGGGTGAGGATTACGGTATCCAACCCTATGGCGAGGCGGCGACCGCAATGGCGCGGTTGGAAGCGGGTTTTATCCTGCCTTATGTCGAATTTTCCGAAAGCCTTAAAACGGTCCATTTCCGCCATGATCAAACCCCGTTCGAGCTTAATCTTGGATGGTTGGTCGATTTCAAAAAACCGCATTTCAATGGCCGCGCCGCTTTGCTCGAATTGAGCAAGTCTGAGCCGGAATTTATCCTCACCAAGATTGATATCGAAGGCAACAAACCGGCCGAGGAAGCCTTCCTCTACAGCGACAAAGCCTGCCGCAATCAGATCGGTTATGTCACATCGGCAATGTGGTCGCCGGTGGTCAAAGCCAATATCGCGCTGGCCATGATCGAGAGCAAGGCGCTCAAAGGCGATATCTGGGCGGAAATCTCCTATCGCAAGGAGCTTAAACCGTTCTGGAAAGTGGCCAAATGCACGGTCAAGGACAAGCCGTTCTACACCCCTGCGCGGGCCAAGAAGACGCCCCCGCCGCGGTTCTAATCATCCGATCCAAAGACACTTTTTCAAGGACACATCTATGCCCGAAATCAGCATCCAAAAAGACTGCGCCAACCTCACCGATTTGATCCCCGCCGACACATTTGGCGAGCCGGTCGGGCCGTTGCCGGTGCAAACCGACAGCAATCTCTATCTGGAAGGCAATATGATTTGCGGCACATGGGAATGCGGGCCGGGCACGATGGAGCTGGACCTTGATCTCACCGAATTTTGCCACCTGCTCCAAGGGCATTGGGTGTTCACGTCAGAATCGGGCGAAGTCTCCGAGGTGAAAGCCGGCGACAGCTGGGTCTTCCCTAAGGGCTGGAAAGGCAAGGCCGAGGTCAAAGAGACCGTGCGCAAAGTCTATATGATGATCACCTGACACGATCAGGTCACGGGTTGATCCCGTTGGCGCCGGTCAGCTTTCGCTGGCTGGCGCCAATTTTTTTGCGTGCCATTCAATATGCTCGGCCAAGAAGGTCGAGATAAAGAAATAGGAATGGTCATAGCCCTCCTGCATCCGGATCCGGGCGGCAATGCCCGCCTCCTCACATGCCGTGATCAAGCGGTGGGTTTGCAATTGTTCCTCCAGGAAATTGTCCGCCGTGCCTTGATCAACCAACAAATCGGGCAAGCGCGCGCCATCCTCGATCAGGGCGATGGCATCATATTCGCGCCATGCGGCGGCGTCCTCGCCCAGATATCGGCCCAGTGCCTTTTCGCCCCACGGCACATGGGTTGGGGCGACGATCGGGGCAAAGGCGCTGACCGAGCGATAGGTGCCCGGATTGCGCAATGCGATGGTCAGCGCGCCGTGCCCGCCCATCGAATGGCCGGTGATTGATTGGCGGTGCATGTCGGCGGGAAATTCGCGCGCGATTATGCTCGGCAATTCGCTCTCGATATAGCTGCGCATGCGGTAATTTTCAGACCACGGCGCACAGGTGGCATCGACATAAAAGCCCGCGCCTTTGCCAAAATCATATTCGTCGCTGGCATCGGGCACATCCTCGCCGCGCGGCGAGGTGTCGGGAGCGACAAAGATAATCCCATGCTTGGCGCAGGCCGCGCGGTATTCGCCCTTTTCCATGACATTGGCATGGGTGCAGGTCAGCCCCGACAGATAGGTCAGCACCGGCAGGCGCGCGCCCGGTTGATGGTCGGGCACGAACACCGCAAAGGTCATCTGCGTGCCGGTTGCCTCAGATGTGTGCGAATAGACCCCTTGCGTGCCCCCGAATGCGCGGACCTGCGACAGCACTTCCATCAAAACACCACGACGCTGCGAATGCTTTCGCCGGCATGCATCAAATCAAAACCCTTGTTGATTTCCTCCAGGCTGAGCCGGTGGGTGATCATCGGGTCAATCTCGATTTTGCCGTTCATATACAGATCGACAATCGGCGGCACATCGGTGCGCCCCTTGGCCCCGCCAAAGGCCGATCCGCGCCAATTGCGCCCGGTCACCAATTGGAACGGGCGGGTGGAGATTTCCTTGCCGGCTTCGGCGACGCCGATGATGATCGATGTGCCCCATCCCTTGTGGCAACATTCCAGCGCATTGCGCATCACTTCGGTGTTGCCGGTGCAATCGAACGAGAAATCCGCCCCGCCATCGAGCATATCCACCAACAGCGCGACAATATCGGGCACGTGGCGCGGATTGACGAAATCGGTCATGCCAAAGCGTTTGCCCCAATCCGCCTTGGCATCGTTGATATCGACCCCGACGATGCGGTTGGCGCCGGCCATTTTGGCCCCTTGGATGACATTGAGCCCAATCCCGCCCAGACCGAATACGACCACATTGTCGCCGGCTTGCACTTTGGCGGTTTTGGTCACCGCACCGATCCCGGTGGTGACCCCGCACCCGATATAGCAAGTGGTGTCAAACGGGGCGTCCTTGCGGATTTTGGCCACCGCGATTTCGGGCAGAACGATGAAGTTCGAGAAAGTGGAACAGCCCATATAATGGAAAATCTTCTGCCCCTTATAGCTCATCCGCGATGTGCCATCGGGCATCAGGCCTTGGCCCTGCGTCACGCGGATCGCCTGGCACAAATTGGTCTTGCCCGAGAGGCAATATTTACACTTGCCGCATTCGGGCGTGTAGAGCGGGATCACGTGATCATCGGGCACAACCGAAGTGACGCCGGGGCCGATTTCGCGCACAATGCCGCACCCTTCATGGCCCAGAACGCTGGGGAAGATCCCTTCTGAATCGAGCCCGTCCAGCGTGTAAGCATCGGTGTGACACAGGCCCGTTGCCATAATCTCGACCAGAACTTCGCCCTCTTTGGGCCCTTCCAGATCAAGCTCGACGATTTCCAGAGGTTGTTTGGCTTCAAAAGCCACTGCGGCGCGCGTTTTCATCTTAAAAAATTCCTGTAACCCTGTGCGATGTTGTTGTCGGCTTGATCCCATGCGAAGCCTAGCAAAAGGGCCCTTTTCTCGCCAATCAAATCGGCAATATTTTCGAATATTTTTGGGGGCTTACGGGTTGCCTCCAAGATACATTATCACATGGCGGAATTGGCCCTTTGCAAGCGCGTTTTGAAAGCTTTGTGATCGTTTTGTGCGGACAATAATTCGGCCGCCCGGCGCGGGGCATAATCATCGCTTCCCGGCCCCTTGCATGGATCGCCGAGTGCGGTGGGAATGGATGTGGAATGTGCAAGAAAAGCGCCGCGCAATGGCCGCGCGCCGCCCAGCTGTGTCGATGCGACAGGTAATGGGCAAGAAAAACGCCAGCGTGCCTCAGCGCGCTGGCGTTGTTCTCAATGGTTTGCGGTTTTTTGCCGGCCTTAGGCCAGCAGGTCTTGGGTTGCTTTGGTTTCGATCCCCAAAGCCTCGCCCACCGCGTCATAGGTCAGGTGCCCTTCGCACACATTGAGCCCGGCGCGCAGATGCGGATCGCTTTCAAGCGCGGCGCGCCAGCCCAGACGGGCAATCCGCTTGGCATGGGTCAAAGTCGCCGCGTTGAGCGCATAGGTCGAGGTGCGCGCCACCGCGCCCGGCATATTGGCCACGCAATAATGCACCACCCCGTCCACTTCATAAGTGGGGTCGTCGTGCGTGGTCGCTTTGGAGGTTTCAAAACACCCGCCCTGATCGATTGCGACATCGACCAGAACGCTGCCGGTTTGCATGGATTTGAGCATCGGGCGCGTGATCAGTTTAGGCGCAGCCGCCCCGGGGATCAGCACCGCGCCCACCACCATGTCGGCGGTCTTGAGCAATTCGGCAAGCAGGGTGGGGGTCGAACGCACGACTTTGGCGCTGGCGCCGAAATAGGCCGAGAGCCGTTCCATCACCGCATTGTCGCGTTCCAAAATGGTCACATCGGCCATCATTCCGACCGCCATTTGTGCAGCGTTAAAGCCGACATCGCCGCCGCCAATGATCACCACTTTCGCTGGCGCCACGCCGGGCACCCCGCCCAGCAACACGCCGCGGCCACCGGCATTTTTCTGCAATGCGGCCGCGCCCACCTGGATCGACAGACGCCCTGCGACCTGGCTCATCGGTTTCAACAGCGGCAGATCGCCATCGGGGCTGGTGACGGTTTCATATGCGATGCACACCGAACCCGATTCAATCAAATCCTTGGTCTGTTCGGGATCGGGGGCAAGGTGGAGATAGGTGTAGAGAATCTGACCCTCGCGCAGCATGGCGCGTTCGACCGCTTGGGGTTCCTTGACCTTGACGATCATGTCGGCGCGATCGAACACCTCTTTTGCGCTCGCGACGATTTCGGCGCCGTGTTGGCGGTAGACATCATCGTCAGCGCCAATGCCAATACCGGCATTGGTTTCAACCAGAACAACATTGCCGTCATCGACCAATTCGGCGACGCTTTCAGGCGTCAGACCGACCCGGTATTCGTGATTTTTGATTTCCTTTGGAACGCCGATCAGCATGGGGGATTCTCCTTCTGAATTTGTCCTCATCTTCATAGCGCAAAACCGGCGAAATTATTTCCCTGATTTCCGAATTGTGGCATCAAACTTAGGAAAAATATCGACGTAATCCGCAAATCACGATAAATATTCCCGCTATGGATCAGATTGACCGGAAAATACTCGCAGCGCTTCAGGAAAATTGCCGCCGCCCGATTGCGGAGATCGCCGCGCAAGTGGGGATGTCGCTCTCGGCCTGCGCGCGGCGGATCACCATTCTGGAGGAAAACGGCATTATCGAGGGCTATGGCGCGCGCCTTAGCAGCACCAAGCTTGGCTATGGCATGACCTTTTATGTCGAGGTCTCGCTCAACTCCCAGAGCGACACAGCGCTGGAGGATTTTGAACGCGCAGCGCAGCAACATTCCGCCGTGCTCGAATGCCATTTGATGACCGGCAATGCCGATTATCTGATCAAGGTCGCGGCCGCCGACACGCAGGATTACGAAGCCACCTATCGCAAAGTGATCGCCAGCCTGCCCAATGTCAGCCGGATCCAAAGCGCGCTGGTGATGAAAACGGTCAAGCCGTGGATGGGGTACCAGCTTTAGCCGGGCGCGCGATTACGGACCGGGCGCCCCGGGATCATCGGCGAGCGACGCCTCATGATCTTCGAGCACTTGATAGAGCGGAAAATCAATCCAGGTGTCGTTGAGATAATTGAGTTCGGGCACTTCTTCCTTGGGATCAACGATCAGATTGTAGACCGAAGGATAGGCCATTTCCTTGATCTGGTAGGTGTCATTGTCCATTTCGCGCAGCAGGATTTTCCAATTGCGCCATTTCGCCCCGAACAAAGTGTTGCCGATATAGATCATCACCGTCTCGCGCGGGGATTTGTCGGTTTTGGCAAATAGGAAATCGCTCTGGTCCACACCATCGAGCACCCGATCATCGGGAATTTCTCCACCGGCCATCGCGGCCAGTGTGGGGAACAGATCGACCATATGGATGATTTCATTTGAGGATCGGCCCGCCGGAATTTGCCCGGGCCAGCGAATGATGAAAGGCACCCGCAAAGACCCTTCATAAGGTGAAAACATCCCTGCGCGCCACGGGCCGGTGAACCCGAAAGAGCGCGGCACACCCTCGCGGCCATTGTCCGAGGTGAAGATCACAATCGTATTGTCGGCAAGCTCCAGCCGATCAAGCGTGCCAAGAATGTCGCCGACATAGGCATCGGTTTGCGCCAGAACATCGGCAAATGCGCCATTGCGGGTTGATCCTTTGAAATCGGGATGGGCGTCAACCGGCTCGTGGGTCTGGGTCAGGGGCACATAGGCAAAGAAGGGCTGATCGCTCGCGGCTTTGCGCTCGATATAATCGATTGCCCTGTCGGTCAGCTCGCGGTCGAGCAGCGCTTTCTTTGCCCGGTCCAGCACTTCGCCCTCGGTCGGATCTTCGCCGCGTTTGGCGCTCATCACGCGGGTGAACACCGCGCCCGGATGGGCATCGGCGACATAGCTGTCGCTGTCGGGCCAGAAGGCGCGGTCGGTCGAACGCGGCAGGCCATACCATTCATCAAACCCCTGATGCACGGGGAAGCGCCCTTGCGTGTCACCCAGATGCCATTTGCCAAAAATGCCGGTGGCATAGCCGGCCGCGCTGAGCATTTCGGCGAGGGTGATTTCCCATTTGGTGATGCCGTACCACACATCGCGGATCTCGCCCTCGGGGGTTTTGCGAGTGCGGATGCCATAGCGGCCAGTCATCAATCCGGCGCGCGAGGGCGTGCATTCGGCCTCGACGTTGAAATTGGTGGAATGAAACCCATCGGCGGCCAGGCCGTCAATATTGGGGGTGGGCGCCCCGCGCAATTCGCCGCCGCCATAAACGCCGACCTCGCCATAGCCAAAATTGTCCATCACAATCATGACGATATTGGGCTGTGCGGTGTTGCGGTTTTGCCCGCCCGGTGCACTTTGCGCGATTGCCTGGATCGGCAATCCCAACACGGCGAGTAATATGAGCATTCGTCCGACATATAAGCGGGCATTTTTCATTATTACTCTCCTTGGTTGGGATCGAAATTGCGCGTCTTTTGATTAGCTGTTGGTGCTGGGAAAGGCGAATTGCGCGTTTTCCCGAATGCCGCTGGGCCAACGCTGCGTGACTGTTTTGCGCCGGGTGTAGAACCGCACGCTGTCGGGGCCATAGGCGTAGAGGTCACCGAACAGCGATTTCTTCCACCCGCCAAAACTGTGGATCGCAACCGGCACAGGCAGCGGCACATTGACCCCCACCATTCCCACTTTGATCCGATCGGTGAAATAGCGCGCTGCCTCCCCATCGCGGGTGAAGATACAGGTGCCATTGCCAAATTCGTGATTGTCGATCAGCGCCATGGCCTGATCCTGCGTCTCGACCCGCATCACGCACAGGACCGGACCAAAAATCTCTTCCTGATAGATCCGCATATCAGGCGTCACCTGGTCGAACAGACACGCGCCAAGGAAATTGCCATGCGCATGCCCCTCGACCACCAAAGTGCGGCCATCAGCGATCAATTGCGCGCCTTCCTCAACCCCCAGATCGACATAGGAGCGCACCTTTTGATGGTGCGCATCGGTGATGAGCGGGCCCATATCATTGCGCGCATCGCATCCCGGCCCAATGCGCAGGCCGGCGATCTTTTCCTTGAGCAGGTCCACAATCGCATCAGCGGTCGCATCGCCCACGCACACCGCCACCGAGATTGCCATGCAGCGTTCACCGCAAGAACCAAAAGCGGCCCCCATCAGGGCATTGGCGGCGTTTTCGATATCGGCATCGGGCATGATGATTGCGTGGTTTTTCGCCCCGCCCAGCGCCTGAACCCGTTTGCCGTTCGCAGTGCCGGTCTGGTAAATATAATGCGCAATCGGGGTGGACCCGACAAAGCTGAGCGCTTCGACATCGGGATGCGCCAGCAACGCATCGACCGCAATCTTGTCGCCATTGACGACGTTGAACACCCCATCGGGCAAACCCGCTTCGGTTAAAAGCTCGGCCAGTTTGAGCGCGACCGAGGGGTCTTTCTCCGAGGGTTTGAGCACGAAAGTGTTGCCGCACACGATTGCCATCGGGAACATCCACATGGGCACCATGGCGGGAAAGTTGAACGGGGTGATCCCCGCAACAACGCCCAAAGGTTGCATTTCTGACCAGCTGTCGATTGCCGGTCCGACATTTTTGGAATGTTCCCCTTTGAGCAATTCGGGCGCGCCGCAGGCATATTCGACCACTTCGACGCCGCGCATGAATTCACCCATGGCATCATCGATCACCTTGCCATGTTCGGCGGTGATCATGGCCGCGATTTCATCAGCGTCGCGTTCGAGCAATTGTTTGTATTTGAACATGATCCGCGCGCGTTTGAGCGGCGGGGTTTCGCGCCATGCGGGGAAGGCTGCGGCCGCTTTGGCGACTGCGTGATTGACCGTCTCAACCGAAGCCATGGCGACATTCTTGGTCACTTCGCCGGTGGCCGGATCGGTGACCGGCATCGGGCGGGTGTCGTCCGGGAAATAAGCACCATCGATGAAATGCCCAAGCGTGGCAGAAGTCAGCATGCGGGTTCTCTTTTTTGAAATCGTGAGGGTTATTCCACCGCGTCGATCACGCGGCGGATTTTCTCGAACATTGCGTAAATGTCGTCGGGCTTTGCATTGAGGAAAGGCGAAAACTGGATGATGTCGACCCCGTTGCGAATGACCAGATCCTCATCCCAGAAACAGCGTTTGTGCACTTCCAATCCGCGCGCGCCCGGCGCGCCGTCGCGCGGGGCCAATTCGACCGCCCCCATCAGGCCGATATTGCGAATATCGATGACTTTGGGGTGATCGGCGAGGCTGTGGATCGCCTCTTCAAACACCGGTTCAAGCGCGCGCGCCTCGGCAAAGCTGCCTTCTTCTTCATAGATGCTGAGCGTGGCCAAGGCAGCGGCACTCGCCACGGGATGGCCGGAATAGGTATAGCCATGGAACAGCTCGACCACTTCGGGTGGGCCTTGGACGATCGTGTCATAAATCTTGTCGGTGACGATCGCGCCGCCCATCGGGATAACGCCATTGGTCAACCCTTTGGCGACCGTGATGATATCGGGCGTGACCCCGAACCGTTCGGCACCAAAGGCCGCGCCAACCCGGCCAAAGGCGTTGATCACTTCGTCAAAGATCAACAAGATCCCGTGCTTGGTGCACAAATGGCGCAGGCGTTGCAGATAGCCTTCGGGCGGGGGCAGGATGCCGGTCGATCCCGGCGCTGGCTCGATGATGACCGCGGCGATATTGCCCGGATCGTGCAAGGCGCACAGATTTTCCAATTCATCCGCCAAATGCGCGCCCCATTTGGGCAGCCCTTTTGAAAAGGCGTTTTGCGACAGGTTGAATGTGTGCGGCAAATGGTCAACGCCCGGGATCAGGCAGGCGCTGAACGCTTTGCGATTGGGGGACATGCCGCCCACCGAAATGCCGCCAAAATTGACCCCGTGATAGCCGCGCGCGCGCCCGACCAGCCGGGTACGGGTGGGTTCGCCATTGGCGCGGTGATAGGCCAATGCGATCTTGAGCGCGGTGTCGGCCGCCTCGGACCCTGAATTGCAGAAGAAAGCGTGTTCGAACCCCTCAGGCGCCATCGCGGTCAGGCGATTGGCCAGCTCGAACACTTTGGGATGGCTGACCTGAAACGCGATTGAATAGTCGAGCTCGGCCACTTGTTGTTGCACCGCCTCGACAATTTTGGGGTGGCAATGGCCAAGCCCGCTGGTCCAAAGCCCGGAAAACCCATCATAAATTTGCCGGCCATCTTCGGTCCAGTAATAATGGCCTTGCGCGCGTTCAATCATGCGCGGGGCAGCTTTGAAATCGCGGTTGGAGGTGAACGGCATCCAATAGGATGACAGCGCCAGATTAGAATTCGCCATAGATATCCTCCGCATCAGCCAGTTGTGATGTATGATTACGATAATGAACGCGTGGACCGTTAAGCAAGGCGTTAAGCGGAAAATTATGGCCGTTGTAATTGCGGGATTTTTTCGCCAAGGTGTTCGGGATAATAAACATCTTTTTGAGGCGGCTTATGACCGATAGCGCATCAGATATTCGCGGCGATGATGTCGGCATCCGGCTGCAACGTCTGCGCACCCAATTCCAGCTTTCGCAGCGCCAATTGTCCAAACGATCCAGCGTCGCCAATGCCACGATCTCGCAAATTGAATCGGGCGCGCTCAATCCCACAATCGGCACGTTGAGAAAGATATTGAGCGGGTTTCCGATCAGCCTTGCAGCCTTTTTCGGCGATGATCTCGCCCCGCCAGCCCAGCAGACATTCTATCGCAAATCGGAATTGACCGAATTGTCAGAAGGATCGGTGTCCTATCGCCAGGTCGGCAACAGCCTGCTCAATCGCGCGATCCAGTTTTTGTGGGAACGCTATGAGCCGGGCGGTGACACCGGGCGCCACGCTCTGTCGCATGAAGGGGAGGAATGCGGCTTTGTGATTTCGGGCGAGCTGACCGTGACGGTGGCCGGCGAAACCCGCACGCTCAAAGCGGGCGAGGCCTATTATTTCAACAGCGACCAACCCCACACATTCAAAAATGAAGGCGCTGGCCCTTGCGAATTGATTTCGGCCTGCACCCCGCCATCATTTTGAGCGCAGCACGAACCGGCTGAGCAAGAGATAGGCCGACAGCATACCGCTCGCCACGATCCCGCCGGTGAGAACATCGCGAAACGGGGTCTGGGCATCCCAGACCTGCTGGCTGCTCATCCAGAACAACAGATACATGCACGCCAGCATCGGCGTGATGCACAGAGCAATCTTGACCCCTTTAGTGAGCGCGTTTTGCATTACATTTTGACCCCTTAATGCATGGCTTTTGCCTGTCCCGCTGAGCAATCGCCGCCCGCCAGCATGCGGTATCTCCAGCGCCAATTGCGATCAGGATTTTGACCAAACCCTCTTGTGACCGTCATACACCTATCCAATCTGTCCCTGCTTACAAATTCGCGCGGGCCCGCAGATAAGATTTAGCGCGATTGAGCGGTAAGCTATGCGGTGAAGGGTGAGTTGTCATGAGCGGTGCTAAATCCAATCCCATCTTGAAATCCAAATGGCTCAATGGCTGGCCGCTATTCTTTGCAATCTCGGTGCCGATGTCGCTGTTGATTGCCTATGTCACATGGCAAACCGACACCGCCTCGCCCGAGGGGATTTCGTTTCTGATCGGGCATTGGGTGCGCTGGGCGGTGCCGTTTATGTTTATCGTGATCGCGGCCTCGTCGGTGCAGATCGAGCCCTTCGAGCAATTGGCTATTGCGGATTGCCACCGCACGGGCGACCGGATGGCCCGAATAGGTGAAGCCATAGGTTTGGCACCCGAACCAATTGTCGGTCCGGCCAAAGCCGCAAATCACTTCGTCTGACCACAACA
>JABSPI010000189.1 GCA_013214365.1 Erythrobacter sp. | reverse complement strand
CGGCGACAATCTGCGCGACGCCACCGGATTTGCGATTGCACTGGATATTTTATCGGTTGTGATGGGCACAATCCTTGCTGCTATGCTGGTGTGGAGCGCGCCCTATTGGCTGCCGCTGCGCGATGATTTGTTGGCGTTGACCTTTGGGTATTGCGTGGTGTCGTTGATCTCGATCCGGACCACGCCGATGGGGCTGTTGCGGCTGCGTTTTGAATACGCCACGGCCACCGCCGCAGAAGCGGTGCAGCCGATAGTCAGAGCTGGCGGCGCGGTGCTCGCCGCGATCTATATGCCCACTGTTACCGGCTTCGTGCTTGCTTATGCGGCCGCTGAAATCGCGGTCGCAGCCGCCTTGTGGATTGCCGCGGCGCGGATCCAGCCGATTGACCTGTCCGCGATCAGCCTGCTGCGCATCCCCAGCCAGCATAAGGATGCGTGGCGCTTTGTGTGGTCGACCAATATGTCGGGCAGCCTCACGATTGCGGGCAAGCAGGTGATGATCTTGTTAGTCGGGACATTTGGCGGCGCAGCGATGCTGGGCGGGTTCCGGGTTGCGAGCCAATTGGGCCAAGCGCTGGTCGCCCTTGCGCAAACCATTTCCAAAGCGATCCTGCCCGAGCTTGTGCATGCCAAAGAAGATGCGCTCGCCATTGCGCGGCGCATGGCCAATATCGCGATGATCGGCGGGGTGATCGCCGTTTTGGCCGCGATCATCTTTGGTCGGTTGGGGCTTGATCTGATCGCCGGCAGCGAATTTCGCGGGCAAGGGTTTTATTGGGCGATGGTCATCCTCTCGATCGCGGGTGCGGTTGAGCTGGTCGGGGCCAGTTTGGAATCGCTGCTGGTCTCAGCCGGGCGCGCGGGCACTGCCTTTATTGTGCGCGCCGTTCCGACCGCGCTGGCATTTGCGCTGCTTAATGTTGCGATTGGATGGAATGGCGCATTGGGCGCCGCTTTCACCGTGCTGGGCTCCAGCGCGCTTGCCGTGATCGGGTTTTACGTCGCAATCCTCAACCTGCACGAGATCAGGATCGTGGTCGAGCCCGACGAGGACGCGCAAGTGCCGCCCCAGGACCCCGACATGATCGGTCGATCCTGAGGCGCACACTCTAACCCGTAAAAACCGGTTCTATGCGGCTTCTGGCGGCGTCCAAGCCAGCTTAGGCTTGCGCGCAGCCAGCGTTTCATCAAGCCGCCGGCGCGGCGCATGATACGGCGCCTGCTTGAGGCTTTCATCGCCTTCCAAAGCGCGCTCAACCAATGACCGCATCGCGGTCACAAACTGGTCGATCGCCGCTTTGCTTTCGGTTTCGGTCGGTTCGACCAACATCGCGCCATGCACCACCAGCGGGAAATAGACCGTCATTGGGTGATAGCCTTCATCGATCATGCCCTTGGCCAGATCCAAAGTGGTCAGGCCGCCGCCGAAATCCTTATCGCCAAACAACGCCTCGTGCATGCACGGGCCGCTGGCGGCGAAGGGGGCGTGGAGAATGTCTTCGAGGCTGCGCAAGATGTAATTGGCGTTGAGCACGGCGTCTTCGGCGACCTGTTTGAGCCCGTCGGCACCGTGGCTGAGCATATAGGTCAGCGCGCGGGTGAACATCCCCATCTGGCCGTGAAACGCAGTCATCCGGCCAAATGTGTCATGGCCATCTTGCGCGTTTTCTTCCTCGACCAGATGAAATTCACCGGCCTCGTTCTGAGCCACGTAAGGCAGCGGTGCGAACGGCGCCAAAGCCTCGGAGAAAACCACCGGNCCTGACCCCGGACCGCCGCCACCATGCGGGGTGGAGAAGGTCTTGTGCAAATTGATATGCATCGCATCGACGCCCAGATCACCCGGACGCACGCGGCCAACAATCGCGTTGAAGTTTGCTCCGTCGCAATAGACATAGCCGCCGGCTTCATGCACCGCATCGGCGATTTCGCGGAAATCCTTCTCGAACAAGCCGCACGTATTGGGATTGGTGATCATCACCGCCGCCACGTCAGGCCCGAGCCGGGTTTTGAGCGCCGCCACATCAACGCGGCCTTCCGGCGTTGCAGGGATATCTTCCACCCGGTAACCTGCAAAAGCGGCAGTGGCCGGATTGGTGCCGTGCGCGCTTTCCGGGACCAGCACAACTTCGCGGGCATCGCCGCGCGCTTCATGCGCCGCACGGATCGCCAGGATGCCGCACAACTCACCATGCGCGCCGGCCTTGGGGCTCATCGCGACGCTGGGCATGCCGGTCAATTTGCACAGCCAAACGCCCAATTGGTGAATAACTTCGAGCGCGCCCTGCACGCTGTTGGCCGGGGCCAATGGGTGAATATCGGCAAAGCCGGGCAACCGCGCCATCTTCTCATTAAGCCGCGGATTGTGCTTCATCGTGCACGAGCCCAAGGGGAAAAAGCCCAGGTCAATGCCGTAATTCTGGCGGCTCAAACGGGTGTAATGCCGCACCGTTTCCGGTTCAGTCAGCCCCACCAGACCGATCGGCTCGGCCCGCTGCAACCCGCCCAGACGATTGGNGGCGTCGGGATCGATAGCGGGCAGGTCAACGCCGGTGGTCTCGGCATGGCCGATCTCAAACAGGAGCGGCTCTTCGAGCATCAACGCCCGGTTGCCGGTGGTGGTGACCGGACCGTTGGGCAANCCATCCTCGGCGATCTGCATTTCGGGTTTCCAGCCGGATTTGTTGGGCGCGTTCATTGTGCTGCCTCCTTCACACTGGCTTCGAGCTCGCGGGCCAGCNTCTCGATATCTTCAGGGGTGGTGGTCTCGGTCACCGCGACCAGCAACGCATGCTCGAGCGTCTCGACCCCGGGATAGAGCCGGCCCAGCGATACACCGCCCAGAACGCCGCGCTCGGCAAGGTCGCGCACAATTTGGCGCGCGGGCTTGCCCTCGAGCACAAGCGTGAATTCGTTGAAGAATGTCGGGGTCAGCAATTTTACGCCGGGCACTTGCTGCAAACGGTCCGCGGCAAGACAGGCGAGCCGATGATTTTCCGCCGCCAATTCGCGCAAACCTTGCTCACCCAGCAAGGTCATATGCACGCTGAAAGCGAGCGCGCACAGCCCGCTATTGGTGCAAATATTGCTGGTCGCTTTCTCGCGCCGAATATGCTGCTCGCGGGTCGAGAGCGTCAGAACGAAGCCGCGCTTACCCTCGGCATCGACGGTTTCCCCGCACAACCGGCCGGGCATCTGGCGCACATGTTTGGGATTGCGCACCGCGAACAGTCCCAGATACGGCCCGCCAAATTGCAAGCCCACACCGATGGATTGGCCTTCGCCCACGACGATATCCGCGCCCATTTCGCCCGGCGATTTGATCGCACCCAGCGCCACAGGTTCGGTGTTGACCACCACCAGCAAGGCGCCCTTGGCGTGAGCCGCTTCAGCCACCGGGGCAAGATCGCTGATCCGGCCCAGAATGTCGGGATATTGCACCACCACACAGGCGGTGTCGTCATCGATCCGGCTGATCAGGCCCTCAGTATCGGGCTCTGGCTGGATCGCCGGCGCGCTGTCGGCGATCACATCGCCGGTGAAATGCGCCATGGTCTTGACCACTTGGGCGTAATGCGGGTGCAGCGCGCCCGACAGCACCGCGCGGTTCTTGCGGGTGACACGGGTCGACATCGCCACCGCTTCCCAGCACGCGGTCGAACCATCATAAAGCGAGGCATTGGCCACCGCGCAGCCATAGAGATTGGCAACTTGCGTCTGAAATTCGAACAGCATCTGCAAGGTGCCTTGCGCGATTTCAGGCTGATAGGGGGTGTAGGCAGTGAGGAATTCGCCGCGCTGAATGATGTGATCAACACTTGCCGGGACATGGTGGCGATAGGCGCCTGCGCCCAGGAAAAACGGTGCATCGCCCGCAGCAATATTCTTGCCCGCAAGGCCCTTCATATGGCGTTCGACCGCAATTTCAGAGGCGTGCATCGGCAAATCGCGGATCGGGCCATCTAGGCGTGCAACTTCGGGCACATCGACGAACAGGTCATCGATCGAATCTGCACCAATCTTGGCCAGCATATCGCCGCGATCAGTGTCAGTTAGGGGGAGGTAACGCATTGTCTTTCCTAATATAAAGCAGAGTGACCAATGGGATGCCGTTCACGCGGCACCCCGATCCGATCACAAACTGTCCACAAACGCCTTGTAGCCTTTGTCGTCCATCAGCCCTTCAAACTCGGACGCATCGCCGATGGTCATGCGGAAGAACCAGCCATCTTCCTCAGGCGAGGAATTGACGAGGGCGGGTTCATCTTCGAGATTGCCATTGGCCTCGGTCACTTCGCCGGTGATCGGGGAATAGACATCGCTCGCCGCTTTGACGCTTTCAACGACGGCTGCATCACCGCCCTTGTCGAGCATGGTGCCAACGCTGGGCAATTCGACAAAAACGATGTCGCCCAATTGCTCCTGCGCATAGTCGGTGATCCCGACTGTGGCGCTGTCGCCTTCGACAT
>JABSPI010000188.1 GCA_013214365.1 Erythrobacter sp. | reverse complement strand
CGCGTTGCCGGCGCAATTCGAACCAGCGGGCCACCGCGGCATTGTGGCCGTCAAGATCGGCGTTGAAGTCATGCCCGCCAGTGCCATCTGCGACCATGAAGAGATATTCGTGGATTTCCGGGTTGAGCACAGCCTCGATGCTCTCGCGCCCCGGATTGGTGATCGGGCCGGAGGGCAGGCCCAGCATGGTGTAGGTGTTGTAATCATTGACCGCGGCGATTTCCGATTGGCGAATCCGCCGGCCCAGCGGCTTGCCCTTGGTGATCGGATAGATAATCGTGGGGTCGGCTTGCAACATCATCCCGGTCTTGATCCGGTTGGAATACAAGCCGGCAATCCTTGCCCGTTCGGTCGGTGTGCCGGTTTCCTTCTCCACAATCGAGGCCAGGATCAACGCCTCGCGGATCGTCTCCACCGCGATCGTTTCCTCCGACCGCTCGGCCCAGGCCTGCGCCAAAAACAGGTCCATCGCGCTTTGCATTTGTTCGATCAAAGCGGCGCGGTCCTGTCCGCGTTCAAACGCATAGGTGTCGGGCAGGATCGAGCCTTCGGGCGGGACCTCGATCTCCCCTTCGAGCAGGGGTTCGGCCATCACCCGTTCCCATACAAGGATGCTGGGCATGCCTTCGGGAATGGTGACAAAATGGCGGATCACATCGCCTTCTTGGAAGGCGGCGAGGATGGCGGCCTGATCCATGCCGGGTTTGAGCGCAAACTCGCCCGCCTGAATGGGATCGGCGCTGCCGAACAGGCGCGCACGCAAAAGAAACCCATCCGCCGATGTGATCAGCCCGCGATCCTCCAGATCATCGGCCACCGCGCTGAGCGAGGAGCCGGCGGGGATCACGAAGGGGGTTTCTTCGCCAATCGTGGCCGCCCCCAACAGATCATCACTCAGCACCAGCGCCGCCGCGCCCAGCACAGCGAGAAACAGCCCGACGATGCAGCCGAGCCGCCTCACCCCCTCAATCCAGCTTTTGCATGATCAAGGATGCATTGGTGCCGCCAAAGCCGAAACTGTTGTTGAGCACCGCGCGCACGTCGCGTTTTTTCGCTTTCAAAGGCACCAGATCGATGCCTTCGGTTCCCTCATCGGGATTGTGCAGGTTCAAAGTGGGGGGCACCACGCCGTCGCGGATCGCCAACACACAGAACACCGCCTCAACCGCGCCCGCACCGCCGAGCAAATGCCCGATTGCGCTTTTGGTCGAGCTCATCGAGGCGCCGGTAAGATCATCGCCCAGCACGCGTTTGACCGCGGCCAATTCGATTGTGTCGGCCATGGTGCTGGTCCCGTGGGCGTTGACATAATCGATATCGCCCGGGCCAAGCCCTGCTTTTTTGAGCGCCATACGCATAGCCAGCTCCGCCCCCTTACCTTCGGGATGCGGGGCGGTGACGTGATAGGCATCGCCCGACAGGCCATAGCCGGTCACCTCGGCGTAAATCTTCGCGCCGCGCGCTTTGGCGTGCTCATATTCCTCAAGCACCACAATTCCGGCGCCTTCGCCCATGACGAAACCTGCGCGGTCCTTGTCATAGGGGCGGCTGGCTTCGGTCGGGCGGTCATTGAAACCGGTATTGAGCGCGCGCGCCTGGGCAAAACCGGCAATGCCGAGCGGGTTGATCGTGCTTTCCGCCCCGCCCGCCAGCATCACATCGGCATCGTCCATCGCGATCATGCGCGCCGCATCACCGATCGAATGCGCCCCGGTGGAACATGCGGTCACGACCGAGTGGTTGGGCCCCATAAAGCCGTATTTGATCTGCACCTGCCCCGTGATCAGATTGATCAGCCGGCCGTGAACAAAATGCGGCGAGACCCGTCCGGGGCCGCGTTCGTGCAAATTGACCGCTTCTTTCTCGATCCCCGGCAATCCGCCAATCCCCGATCCGATCGAGCAGCCGGTGCGTTCCTTTTGCGCACCGGTCATCTCGGTCAGGCCGGCATCTTCGAGCGCCTGGCCCGCGGCATCAATTCCATAGACGATGAACGGATCGACCTGGCGCTGGGTCTTGCCATCCACCCGCATATCGGGGTCGAACCCGTATTTGTGATCCTTGCCCTTCACCTCGCAGGCAATGGTGCATTTCTGGTTTTCCGGATCGAAGCGGGTGATCGGCCCCGCCCCGCTTTTCCCGGCGATCAAATTGGCCCAGGACGTTTCGACATCGCCGCCCAACGGGGTGACGAGACCAAGACCGGTTACAACAACGCGGCGCATTGCAATCTCCCAAAATAGACTAGGGCAAACTCGCAAAAGAAAACAGGCTCAACCCTGGTGGGCTGAGCCTGTCTGAGCCCTGCAACGGCTCTTGGCGTGTCGGCAAGAGCTATATGCCCCGCGCAACGCGGCGCGGGGGCATGGGCGGGTGTAGGCCTTAGCCCTTGGTTTCTTCGATGAATTTGGTGGCATCGCCCACGGTCGAGATTTTCTCGGCCGCATCATCGGGGATTTCCACGCCAAATTCTTCTTCAAACGCCATCACCAGCTCAACAATGTCGAGGCTGTCTGCGCCGAGATCATCAATAAAGCTGGCTTCTTGGGTGACCTTGTCACCTTCGACGCCGAGATGCTCGACAACAATTTTCTGCACGCGGTCGGCAGTATCGCTCATGTGTATCCCTCTTATTCTCGGGTANAAAACTCGCATCAGCCCCTAATCAACCGATCCGAGGCTGGCAAGGGCATAGCTATGCATCCTTGCGCGAAGTGCAAACAATCTCTCGGCAAAAAGCACAAATTTTCTACCGAACACCCTCTTATCAGGGGCAAAATTGGGCGATTTTTGCTTTCGCTATTTATCCCCCTTTCGCTACCAATAAGGGGCCGGAACCGATTCAAACATGCAAAAAGATGCCGATGATGCAGACCTATTTCAGCCCCCAACAAGCCGCCCACGCGCCGCTGCGCGAGCTGAATAATGGCGAATGGGTCGATTTTGCCGAGACGCCGGCACGGCTTGATTCGGTTTTGCGCGCGCTGGGCGATACGCTGGTCGCACGCGATTTCGGGATGGATCCGATTTTGGCGGTGCACGATCCCGATTACATCGCTTTCCTGCAAAGCGCGCATGATGAATGGATCGCCCAAGGGCGCAGCGGCGATGCGATCGGATATGCCTTTCCAGTGCGCGCCCGCCGCCCGCTCAATCACAAACGGATCGATGCGCGGATCGGCCAATATGGCTTTGATGCCGCCTCTCCAATTGCCGCTGGTACGTGGGAGGCTGCCTATTGGGGGGCGCAAAGCGCGCTGAGCGCGTTTGAAACAATGGCCAGCGGCGATGCCCGCCGCGCCTTTGCCCTGTGCCGCCCACCGGGCCACCATTGCGGGCGCGATTATTTTGGCGGCTATTGCTATCTCAACAATGCCGCGATTGTCGCACGCCAAGCAGCCCTGCGCGGGCTTGGTCCGGTCGCGATCCTCGATGTTGATTACCACCACGGCAACGGGACGCAGGATATCTTCTACGAAGACAAAGACGTGCTGTTCGTCTCGATCCACGCCGATCCGGTCGAAGATTACCCCTATTTCTGGGGCCATGCGGATGAAACCGGAACGGGCGATGGCGCGGGCAAGACGGTGAACCTGCCGCTGCCGCGCGGGACGGTGTGGGCGGGCTATCAAGCCGCGCTCGCCCAAGCGCTCGAAACGGTGCGCGCGCATGATACGCGGTTCCTGATCGTGAGCTACGGGGCAGACACGTTTGCGGAAGACCCGATCTCGCATTTCAAGCTGACCACGTCCGACATGCGCGAGATTGGCACTGCCATTGGCGCGCTCGACCTACCGACCCTCACCGTGATGGAGGGCGGCTATAAGATCGAGGCGCTGGGCGACAATGTCGCGGCGTTTTTGGCCGGCCTGAACAAGGTCGCCTGCACGGGCCGGCCTGATTAGGCCTCGGGCGCGCCCTCTTTCTTGGGCTGTTCCACCACGCGCAAAGCGAGCTCGCGCAATTGCGCCGGTGTCGCCTTTGACGGGGCGCCCATCATCAGGTCTTCGCCCTTCTGGTTCATCGGGAAGGCGATAACCTCGCGGATCGCTTCTTCGCCGGCGAGCAGCATCACGATCCGGTCAATCCCCGGAGCCGAACCGCCATGCGGCGGCGCGCCCAGCTTGAAGGCTTCGATCATGCCGCCAAATTCGGCATCAACCATCGCCGCGTCATAGCCGGCCAGTTCAAACGCCTTGTACATGATGTCCGGGCGGTGGTTCCGGATCGCACCCGATGACAGCTCATAGCCATTGCACACGATGTCATATTGCCACGCCTTGATGTCGAGCGGGTCCATCGTCTCCAATGCTTCCATCTCGCCTTGCGGCATGGAGAAGGGATTGTGGCTGAAATCGATCTTCTTGGCGTCTTCGTCATATTCGAACATCGGGAAATCGACGATCCAGCAGAATTTG
>JABSPI010000187.1 GCA_013214365.1 Erythrobacter sp. | reverse complement strand
CCCTCCGCCTCAGCCAAATCGATCCGCCCATTAGCAAAGGCCCGGCGGGTAAACTCCCCCTCCTCAGCCGGCCGCAACCCCGCAATCGCAGCCAGAGCGGCGCTCACCCCGGCCAGCACTGCGCGCCCGCCATGGCAGTGCAATTCCGCCAAATCCTCACCAGTGGCCGTGCCTGGCCCGGGAAACCACACAACCAAGGCCTCATCGAGCATCTGCCCCGCCCCGTCACGCAAACGCGCAAGGCTTGCCCGGCGCGGCTCGAACGAACGCCCGGTCAAACTGGATAGCGCCGCTTGTGCGTTTGGCCCGCTGACCCGGATCACCCCGATTGCGGCGGGCGGAGCCCCGCTGGAGACCGCGAAAATCGTATCGGCTGCAAGCGTCATATCAGAACCGGCTCAAATCCCAGATTGCCGCGGATCAATCCGAAGATGTGCCCGCGCTGCTCTTGGCACCACCAGCGCCGCGCATCCCGCCCTCGACAAAGCTTTGGAACATTTTCATCCCCGCCTGTCCCATCGGCGCCAAAGCTGCGGCAAATTGCTGCAATTGATCAGGGTTGGTCACCCCTTTCATCGCATTGGCGAGATTATCAACATAGATACTGTTGGCCTCGCTCACGTCGGGAAGCCCCATAAAGGCGCGCGCTTCTTCAGGAGTGCAATCAATCTCGATATTGACCTTCATGGACCTATCCTCTCATCTGCCGGCCTATTATTTGGGTTTGGCCAATACGAAGCGCAATGGCTAGGCCTAGATCGCTGTTCTGATCTGCCGATTCGAAAGGATTCGCCCGACAATGTCCACCATCACTGTTCCCACCCTCGACAATAACGCCAGCTTTGGCGCCTATATCGCCCGCCCAACGGCATCGCCCAAAGCCGCCATTATTGTGATTCAGGAGATTTTCGGGGTCAATCAAGGCATTCGCCAGAAATGCGATAAGCTTGCCGGCGAGGGGTATCTCACTGTCGCGCCCGACCTGTTCTGGCGGATTGAACCGGGCATTGAGCTTGACCCTGATGTTGAACCGGAATTTCAGGCCGCGCTGGGCCATATGGGCAATTTCGATCAGGACACCGGGATCAAAGACATTCAGGCAACGATCAATTTCATCCGCAACACCGAGGCGCTCGCGAAAGTCGGCTGCGTTGGATATTGCCTGGGCGGCCGCTTGGCATTCATGAGCGCGGCGCGCACCGATATCGATGCCAGCGTCGGCTATTACGGCGTCGGGATTGATGGCCTGCTGGGTGAAAAGGATGCGATCACCGGACCAATCATGCTGCATATCCCCACCAATGACGGGTTTGTCGATGCCGCGACGCAGGCCGCCATGCATGAGGGGCTCGACAGCCACGCCAAAGCGACGCTGCACGATTATGAAGGGCTCGACCACGGTTTTGCCACCGAAGTGGGCAAGCGCCGCGATGAACAGGCCGCCACGCTTGCCGATGGACGCACCATGGCATTCTTTGCCGAGCATCTGACATGAGCCCGGCAGCAAAAGGGCTCGCCCGCTGGCACGAAGTGATCGAAGCGGGCAGCCATCCCGAAACCCTCGCGACGATTATCCACGAAGATGCCGTGTTCCACTCACCCGTGGTCCACACCCCGCAAAAGGGGCGCACCATCACAATTGCCTACCTTTCGGCGGCGGGCAAAACTCTGGGCAATCCCAATTTCCGCTATTTGCGCGAAGTTGTCGACGGCCACACCGCCGTGCTCGAGTTTGAAACCGAGATGGAGGGGATCGCAGTCAATGGGGTCGACGTGATTACGTTTGATGATGGCGGTCAGATCACCGATTTCAAAGTGATGGTCCGCCCGCTCAAAGCGGTCAACAAAGTGTGGGAAATGATGGGCCGGCAGCTTAAGGATCAAGCCTCTTGATCTGTCACTTCTGAAAGGAAGTAATCGGGCCTGCCTTTGGGGTCGATTGGCAAGGATAAAACATACTGCAATCCCCCTATGGCGAGTAATGGCGCGCCAATAAATATTCCCCACACAAATGGCCAACCAATCAGAAATGCCAAAAACCACAGCAAAACACCGCGAGGCTTTGTGCGAAACAGGTCCCGTCCAGGCGCGTCACACGCCCGCAAGATATCAGATGCCGCGGCGTGATCCTCAGCCAGAACACGCAGACGGTATCCACCAAGAGTGAGCGATTGATAGGTTGTCGCGGTGAAGTACTCGCCATCCAAGCTCACAAGGATGCCGTAGCCGCGTAGCATAGAGGCGATCTCGACCGCTTCGAAACGGGATAGGAAGATCGCGAGCAGGACCATAGTCCCGTCGCGATGCTCCATATCACTCACCCCCCCGAACACGCTGGGTGCTCTATTGGTTCATATTGTCGAAGAAATCTTCGTTGGTTTTGGAATCCTTCATCTTGTCGAGCAGGAATTCCATCGCATCGACCGTGCCCATCTGCATCAGGATCCGGCGCAGCACCCACATCTTCGAAAGCTTGTCCTTCTCGACCAGCAATTCTTCCTTACGCGTGCCCGACTTGCCAACATCCAGAGCCGGGAAGATACGCTTGTCCGAAACCTTGCGATCGAGCACGATTTCGGAGTTGCCGGTGCCTTTAAACTCTTCAAAGATCACCTCATCCATCCGGCTGCCCGTGTCGATCAGCGCGGTGGCAATGATTGAAAGCGAGCCACCCTCTTCGATGTTACGCGCCGCACCAAAGAACCGCTTGGGCCGTTGCAAAGCATTGGCATCAACACCGCCGGTGAGCACTTTGCCCGAGGAAGGCACCACAGTGTTATAGGCCCGCCCAAGACGTGT
>JABSPI010000186.1 GCA_013214365.1 Erythrobacter sp. | reverse complement strand
TCGGGCTCAAATTTCGGCAAACGGTCGCGTTAAGCTTGCCGATAATGGGACCACAAGGCCAATTCGGGTGGGAACGGCTGCACTGGGAGCAGCGGCCAGCCTTGCGCTCGGAGCATGCTCTTTCTTTGAAACGCCGCGCGAGCCGAATGGGTTTGAGATCGCCGGGCTGACTGGTGAAAACCAAATTGGAAAGAGTGTTCACTTGATCGGGCAGGGCATCGACGAGTCCCAGCGCATCGGTGAGGATCGGAGTTACAAATTCGTCGGGCTGCAACCCGGCATTTATAGGCTGTATGACCCTGGTGAATGTTCGGTTCAGCGGGTGACAATTACGATAAGCGAGCCAAGCGCATTTGTGTCCGCACCAAACTATGGAGATGGCCCGGTCAATTGCGGTTTCCACTTCTTGGGTATGATGAAACCTGCTGACCCGCCTGAGCGGGCCTGAGTAAAACGCAGATTGAAAGGAGTAGGTGGCGGACAGTCAGGGATTCGAACCCTGGAAGGGCTTGCACCCTTGCCGGTTTTCAAGACCGGTGCATTCAACCACTCTGCCAACTGTCCGCGGTCGAAAAGCTCGCTAGCGGGGTGCGAAGCGCTTGTCACCACCCAAGTTCAAACTAGAAGCGCATTATGGCTCAAGGAACACATGATTTTTCGCCCGATCCGCGCAATGACGCGATCCTGATCAGCGTCAATGGCACGCTCACCCCGCGCGCAGAGGCGATGGTCTCGGTGTTTGACAGCGGTTTTATGCTGGGTGACGGCGTGTGGGAGGGGCTGCGCCTGCATCGCGGCAAAATTGCCTTTCTCGAGGCCCATCTCGACCGGCTCTACGAAGGGGCCAAGGCGATCGCGATGGATATCGGCATTACGCGTGCGCAAATGGAAGCGCGAATCGATGCGGTGATCGACGGCAATCAAATGCGCGGCGAGGCGGGCGTGCATATCCGTTTGATGGTGACGCGCGGCATCCGCTCCACCCCGTATCAAGACCCGCGCGTGGTGATTTCGCCCGCGACGATTGTGATTGTCCCGGAATTCAAGGCGCCATTGCCCACCACAATCGAAACCGGCATCCGGCTGTTCACTGTCCATGTGCGGCGCGGCGATCCGGCGGTGCAGGATCAAAAGCTCAATTCGCATTCCAAGCTCAATTGCATCACCGCCTGTATTCAAGCGACTCAGGCGGGCGCAGATGAGGCCTTGATGCTCGACCCGCATGGCTTTGTGGCGACCTGCAATTCGACCCATTTCTTTATCGTGCGCAAGGGCGAGGTGTGGACCTCGAGCGGGGATTATTGTCTGGGCGGGATCACCCGCAGCAATGTGATCCAAGTGTGCCGCGAGGCGGGCATTCCGGTGTTTGAAAAGAATTTCTCGCTCACCGATGTCTATGGCGCGGATGAGGCGTTTGTGACCGGCACTTTTGCCGGCGTGGTCCCCGTCACCGACATTGATGGCCGCGCCATGACCCCGGCGCGCGGTCCCATGGTGGAGCGGCTTCAGGGCCTGTACCGCGATCTGATGGACCGCGACGTCGGATGAGCGCGGCGCCTGATCCGATCCGGATCGCCATGTGGTCGGGGCCGCGCAATATCTCCACCGCAATGATGCGCAGTTTTGGCGCGCGCCCCGATTGCGTGGTCAGCGACGAACCGTTTTATGGCGCGTTTTTAAAGGCGAGCGGCGCGCCCCATCCCATGGCCGATCAGATTATCGCCGATATGGATTGCGATTGGCACAGCGTGCTGGCCACGCAATCGGGCGCGGTCCCCGATGGCGGTGCCGCGCCGATCTGGTATCAAAAACACATGGCCCACCACATGATCGGCCCGGTTGGAATCGCCGATATGCCCGATCATCGCCACGCTTTCCTGATCCGTGCGCCCGAACGCGTCGCCGCCAGCTATGCGCGCAAAAACGAGCTGCGCAGCGCCGAAATGCTTGGCTTTGGCCAGATGCGGCAATCTATCGAAGCCGTGGCCGCGCGCAGCGACCGCGCCCCCATCGTGGTCGACAGCGATGCGATCCTTGCTGATCCCGCGCGGCAGCTTGCCGCCTTGTGCCGCGCCTTGGGGATTGGGTGGAGCGAGCATATGCTGTCATGGGAAAGCGGGCCGCACCGCGATGACGGGATATGGGGCGCGCATTGGTATGACGCGGTGAACGCCTCAACCGGATTTGCCGCAGCTTCGCGCGCTCCGGGCGAACTCGGTGAAGAGTATCAGAAAACGGTTGATGCGTGCCGCGAAGACTATGAGTTTATGTTGAAATATGCGATCTAACTTTGCCCCCGTTTTTGATTGAGAGACGCCCCCTCATGCGCTTTGCCCGCCCTTTTTCATCGCCGTTTGCGCTTTTGACCTTTTGTGCCTTGGCTCTGGCGGGGATGATTGGCGCGCCATCTGCTGCGCCCTTTGCGGCGCATGCGCAGGGGCAAGTCGCCGCGCGCGACGGGATTGCTTTTGACGCCTATCTCGAATTGTTGAAAGCGCGTGCGCGCGCCGAAGGGGTGAGCGAGGCGACATTGAACCGGATGACCGCCGGACTGACGCCCAATGCCCGCGTGATCCGTCTGGATCAGGGGCAGCCCGGCCGCCCCACACGGCGCGGCTATCCGGCGATGGCGCCCTATATCAACACCCATGTCAATCCGACCCGGATATCGGGCGGGCGCCGCGTGTTCGCCGACAATAGCGGCCAATTGCGCGCGGTGGAGGCGGAATATGGCGTCCCGGCGCAAATCATCGTGGCGATTTTCGGACACGAAACCGCTTATGGCCAAATTCGCGGCAATTTCGACCTGTCACGCAGCCTCGCGACATTGGCATGGGAAGGGCGGCGGCGCGACCTGTTTGCGGGCGAATGGCTGGCTTTGATGCAAGTGGCCGAGCGCGGCTTTTCGCGCGATCAATTGGTCGGCAGCTATGCCGGTGCGTTTGGCAATCCGCAATTCCTGCCTTCGGTGTATTTGCGCCTTGCGGTGGACGGGGATGGCGACGGGCGCGCCAATATCTTCTCCAACCGCGCCGACACTTATGCCTCGATCGCCAATTATTTCCGCGATGCCGGTTGGCGCAGCGGCCAGCCATGGGGCGTGCGCGCCTCGGTCCCGCGCGGGTTTGATGTCGATGCGTATAAAACCAAGTTGGTCGCGCCGGTCTGTTCGCGGGTTCACGAACGCCACAGCCAATGGAAAACCGTGGCGCAATGGCGCGCATTGGGGGTGCAACCGCAACGCCCGCTTGCCGATGACACTCTGGTCAGCCTGTTCCAACCCGATGGCCCGGGCGAACCGGCCTGGCTGTTGACCGGCAATTACCGCGTGATCCTCGAATACAATTGCTCCAATTATTACGCGATGAGCGTGGGCTTGCTGGCTGACGAAATCGTGAACTAAGCTTGCTCGCGCTCTCGCCTAATGATGCGGGCGCGCCTATAGCGGGCGGCGTGTTGGAAAGCTCGCGGATCATTCCTTGCCAAGCTGCGCCCGGTGGGCGGCCTGTGACGCCATTGGCGGCGGCGGCTGCAATCGCGCTGCTGGCCGGTATATTGGCGGGGATGGTGTGGCCTGCATCTGCGATGGCGCGCGACATGGCTGCGCCTGCCTCGGCGCAAGATGCCCCGATCGCGATGCTGGTTGATGCCGGCAATGGCCAAATCCTGTTCGAGCGCGAGGCCGATCGCCGGTTTGTTCCGGCCTCGATCACCAAGGTGATGACGCTCTACACCGCATTTGAACAGATTGATGAAGGCACGCTCGACCCCGAACGGGTGATCACCATGCCCGAAAATGTCTGGCGCGATTGGCGCGGGCGCGGATCGACCATGTGGATCAATCTGGGCGACAATGTGCCGGCGCGCGACCTGTTATTGGGGATCGCCAATGTGTCGGCCAATGACGCCTCGGTCCTGTTGGCACAGGCGCAGGCCGGTTCGGTTGAAAACTGGCTCGATGCGATGAACGCCCAAGCCCGCGATCTGGGCATGGCAAACAGCCATTTCGGCACGCCCAATGGTTGGCCCGATGCCGGTGCCACTTTTACGACGGCGCGCGATCTGGTCACTTTGGCGGGCGCAATGGTCAACCGTCATCCGGATAAATTTGCCTATTATATCGGGCGGCCGGGCCTGACCTATGGCGGGATTGAACAGGCCAATCGCGACCCGATGATTGGCCGGGTGGCGGGGGCTGACGGGATTAAGACGGGCTACACCAACGAGGCGGGGTTTGGCTATCTTGGCACCGCGATGCGCGATGGGCGGCGGCTTGTTCTGGTGGTTGCCGGATCCCCGCGAAGCCGCGCGCGCGCCCGCGCCGCGCGCGATCTGGTCGAATGGGGCTTTGGCGCGTTTGAACGCAAAACCCTGTTCAAAGCGGGCGAAATTGTCGCCACCGCGCGGGTTCAGGCGGGGTCTCAGCGCAGGGTGGGGTTGAGCGCGCCGCGCGATATTTACATCAACTTGCCGCTAGGCAATGGGGCGCAGATTGGGAGCGGCGATCTGGATGGTGTGCGCGCGACCTTGCGCTATGATGGGCCGGTGCGCGCGCCGATCCTGCGCGGTGAGGTGATTGCCCATCTGGTGATCGAAGTGCCCGGCATGGCGCCGACACGGATCGCGTTGGAGGCAAGCAGCAGCGTCCAAGAAGCCGGCTTCTTCACCCGTATCGCCAATGGTCTGGCCGGATGGGGCAATGGCGTCATAGGGTGGTTTGGATGAACACAGACGGTCAAAACACGCAGGATCAACGGGCAGGGGATCAACGGGTAGGGTATCAACGG
>JABSPI010000185.1 GCA_013214365.1 Erythrobacter sp. | reverse complement strand
TGATCAAACCGCAGCTCGCCCACATTCCGGGGCAGGCAGCGCGGCTGTTGCATATCTTCGAGCAGAGTGTTGGATTCGGGCGATTGCGGCAGGAGCGCAAACACCTCGCGGCCCTCATCGCCGCTGCGCCGGACCAGGCATTGGGCATAATTCCACATCACCTCGTCTGCATTCTTGAGCGGGCGTTCACGCTGCGCCATGGCGGGGGAGGGGAGCGCGAGCAATATGATGAGCGATAGCGCGCCAACCAGCGCCCATACCCGCGTCCATACCCGCGCGCATGACGACATGTAGGCTTGGCCCGATGGAACAACCCATGCGGTCCCTCGATCATGGCTCGATGCGCGCATCAAAAGCGGCCCAATTCCGGCGTGATATTCATTCATCGCAATTTTCCCCCACAGCTAAACGCGAGGGGCAGCTTAACTATTCGCGCCCAGATAGCCAAGCTGGCCGGCTTTGAAGATGGTTTGGGCGCGGTTGACGCTGTCGAGTTTTTCNCCGGCGCGGTGGATGTGATAGCGGATGGTGGCGTGGCTGCGTTCAAGGATCATNCTGATTTCCTTGTCGGTCTTGCCGATCGCGGCCCAGCGCAGACATTCCACTTCGCGTTTGGACAAGACGCAATCGGACGGGATCCGCCGTTTGGTCCGCATCGCCTGGACATAGCCGGCGACAAACCGCCGCACGACCTGGGTGAAGAGCGATCCGTAGAGCGCGAATTCTTCGGACAAATCCTCTTTCTCGTGATCGACCGAGACGAAGCTGTTGGCCGAAATCTGGCCAAAGGGCAGATGGACCGGCACCACGATTGCGGCCTTGCACAGGGCGCGTTTTTCGAAATCGGAAAGGTCGAGTTCTTCGAGATAGGAATTGCGCCAGCGGGTCGAAAATCCGTGTTGGTTGACCCAGAACGGCTCGCTTTCATAGCGGCAGGCGCGCGGTAGGGGAGAATGCAAAGCGAGGCGGTGATCTTCCCACCAGCGTGTGCCATCGTCGAGCCATCTGAACACATCGGCATTGAGGATCGTGCCATCGGCATCGATCATCGGTTCTTTGGAGGAGATATCCTCGCAAATTGCCACCTGCATGCCGCGTTCCTGCGCCATTTCGGCGACCGCGACCGCGGCATCATGAATATCCTCAGGGCAGGTGATGGTCACCCGATCGAGCAATTGCTCAAGGTTTTCCCGGCCCTTGAGGGTGCGAAGTTCGACGATATTCGTGGCCATTTTTTGAGCTCACTCCTCTTTCTCTTTTATTTTCCGTCTTCTCCTGTTCGGCTGCTTCCCCCGTCTGCCGTGTGGTGTCTGCCTTGCGGTGTCTGCCTTGCGGCGTCGTTATGTGGCGCCGTTTGTGCGGTGCCCTTTGTGCGGTGCCCAATCTGTGCCCGCCCAATGTTCACTGGCCCAATACGCACTGGCTCAATGTTCGCCCGATCCGGCGCGCTTGCCAAACCAGCCCAGCCTTTGATTAAATCACAAATGCAAATGCTTTCGCACTGACAATTTACGTAGGGGCACGGCCGACTCGCGCTAGACTAGCAAGAGTGGAAGGAGAATCGGGCAATCATGTGGCGAGACGGCATAATGGGCGCAAATTTTGGGCTGGCGCTCAAGGCGCTGGCGCAGCGGATCGAGGGGGAGCGGCCTGCGCTGATCTATGGCGAACAGGTGCTCAGCTGGGCCGAGCTTGATGCGCAAAGCGATGCGATCGCCGCCGCTTTGCTGGCGCGCGGCCTTTGTGCGGGCGATATTGCCGGGCAGATGTTGCGCAACACGCCCGATTATGTGCTGGCCTATTTCGGCTGTATCAAAGCCGGATTGGTGCCGGTTAATGTCAATTACCATTACACCGCGCGCGAATTGGCCGATATTGCCCGGCGCTTTTCGATCAAGCTGTTGTTGAGCGAGAGCGATTTTGCCGACACGGCCCAAGCCGCGATGGCGGATGCGGGCGTGGGTGCGGGCGCGGTGATTGATGTTGGCGCGCAGGAATGGGCGCAGATGCGATCGGCGCTCTTGCCGCCCGGTTTTGCCCCACATGATGATCCCCATGCGCTGTTCCTGACCGCGACCGGCGGGACGACCGGCATGCCCAAAGCGGTGATGTGGCCGATGGCCGAGGCGTGGCAGGCTTTTAACATTTCGGTGTGGCAGGGCGCGCCGGGCACCGCGCCCTATATCCCGGCCGGTCTGGACGACCATGTCGCCAAGGCCGCCGAAATCGGCCCCGATCACCCCGCCAGCGCATCGCCGATGCTGCTGCTGAGCCCGTTAATGCACGGGGCGGGCCAATTCAGCGCGGTGATCCACCTGTTGAAAGGGGGCACGCTGGCGCTGTTGCCAGGCGACAGGTTCGATGCCGACCGCGCGCTCGACGAGGCGGCGCGGATTGGTGCGCGCGGCCTGTTCATTGTCGGCGATGCCTTTGCCTT
>JABSPI010000184.1 GCA_013214365.1 Erythrobacter sp. | reverse complement strand
AACCGCGCAAGGCCGCCATCGACGACAACCGAAACCCCATCGAGCGTCAAAGACGTCTCCGCAATCGCGGTTGCCAGAACAATCCGGCGGCGGCCATCAGGATCGCGGCGGATGGCGGCGCGCTGTCCAGCGGGATCGACCTGACCGTGGAGTGGCAGGATCGCCGCCCCATCCAGCTTGGCGCTCAGCCGTTCGCTTGTGCGTTCGATTTCGCCCACACCGGGCAGAAAGGCGAGGATATCCCCCTCCTGCTCGCGCCATGCGGTCATCACGCCTTGGGCAACCTGATCCTCAACCCGTTGATCAGCTTTAGCCCCCAACCATCTGATTTCCAATGGATATGACCGCCCCTCACTTTCGATCACTGCGCTGTTTTCGCCCAGCAATTTGGCAAATCGTTCGCCATCGAGCGTGGCGGACATAACCAATATCCGCAAATCCTCGCGCAGCACCGCGCGGGTTTCAATCGCCAGCGCCAACGCCAGATCGCTGTCGAGGTGGCGTTCATGCGCTTCATCGAACAGGATCGCGCTGACACCGGGCAATTCGGGATTGTCGACCAAGCGGTTGACCAAAATCGCCTCGGTCACGACCAAGACGCGGGTCTGGGCCGACACTTTGCTGTCGAGCCGGGTCATATAGCCGATCGTCTGGCCGGGCTTTTCGCCCAATATCTGAGCCATGCGTTCCGCCGCGGCGCGTGCGGCAACACGGCGCGGCGATGTGATGATTATTTGCCCCGTGCACCAATCCTCACCAAGCAAATGCGGGGCGACTGCGGTCGTCTTGCCCGCACCGGGCGGTGCGATCAGAACCCCAGCACCTCCGCCAGATCCATCACCCGCACGCGCCAAGGCCGCCGAAATATCGGGCAAAACGGCATGTATGGGAAGGTCGAGGCTCACGCCTGTTTGATTAGCGCGATCAATATCTCCGCGCGACTGCAAATTGCGCGGCTTCCCCCATAGCGGCGCGCGCTTTGCTGTCGGGGAAGATCGAGATCGCATCAATCGCCCGCTGCGCAAAGTGGCGCGCCTTTTCCCGCGTATCTTCCAGCGCATTGTGCTTTTCAATCAGGCCAATGGCATGGGCGAGATCATCATCCGAAGTGCGATGACCAAGAATGGCATCTTTCCAGAATTTACGCTCCGCCTGATCGCCGCGTGCATGGGCCAGAATGACGGGCAAAGTCATCTTTCCTTCCCGGAAATCATCGCCCTGATCCTTGCCCATTTGGGCCGCATCGGAATCGTAATCGATCGCATCATCGACCAATTGGAAGGCCACACCCAGATTGCGGCCATAATCTTCAAGCGCGCGCTCTTCGTCTTCGCTGCATTCGGCCACAACCGCGCTGATCTGGCTGGCGGCGGCGAAAAGAGCGGCGGTTTTGGCCCCGATAATGTGGAGGTAGCGTTCCTCGCTTGTCTCGATCTGGCGCTGCGCGGTCAATTGCGAGACTTCGCCCTCAGCGATCACGGCGCTGGCATGGCTTAGGATTTTGAGAACCTTGAGCGAGCCATCCTCGGTCATCAACTCAAACGCACGGCTGAACAGGAAATCCCCGACCAACACCGTGGCCGGATTGCCAAACACGATATTGGCCGCCGCNTTGCCGCGGCGCAGCTCGCTGCCATCGACGACATCATCATGAAGCAGAGTGGCGGTGTGAATAAACTCCACCGCAGCGGCAAGTTTGTGATGGCGGGTGCCGTTATATCCGACCAATTCCGCCCCCGCGAGCGTCAGCATCGGACGCAGCCTTTTGCCGCCGCCGGAAATCAGATGTCCAGCCAGCCGCGGGATCAGCGGAATTTCGCTCTGCATCCGTTCAAGGATAACCGAATTGACATCGTTCATCCCGCCAGCGGTGAGATCCAGCATCGGATCGAGCGTGGGGCGCTTGCGCGGCAGGGGGACAATGTCGGCAGTCATAATGGCTCGCCTTACGGGGTGGTGCGCGCGCTTGGCAAGCGCTGAATTGATGGTAGGTTCAAGGTATATGACGCAAGACACGCAACATTCGCCCGCGCCCCCCGCCACCGATGACCCGGTGCTGGCAGGGTATCGCAAAAGCATCGACAATATCGATGCCGCCATCATCCACATGCTGGCCGAGCGGTTCCGCATCACTCAGGCCGTGGGCGAATACAAGGCCAAGGTGACCCTCCCCCCAGCCGATCCAGAGCGCGAAAAGCGTCAGATCGAGCGGTTGCGCGCGCTGTCCGAAGCGGCTGATCTTGACCCGGAATTCAGCGAGAAATTCCTGCGGTTCATCATCGATGAAGTGATCCGCCACCATGAAAAGGCGCGCCGGGCCTGAGGCCCACGCGCAGTCAGAAACAGGGGTTTCAGTCGCGGTCCCGATTGAACGAAGCGAGCGCAATCGTGCGTGCAACGTTTGAACATTTGTAAGGCAGCAAAAGCCAATGCCTCGGTCCAACCGGCGCTCGGCTAGGCCCGTGGCAGGCGCAAATCCACCAGCAATCCGCCCAAATCCTCGCTCTCATCAAGGGTCACCGAGCCGCCGTAAATCTCCACCACATCGCGCACAATCGCGAGGCCCAGCCCCGTGCCCGGCTTGCCTGTATCGAGCCGCGCGCCGCGGTCAAAAATCCGGTCGCGCTCTGCTTGGGGAATGCCCATGCCATCATCCTCGATCCAGATCCGGCACAGCGGGCTGCCCGGCTCGTGATCGACGGTGACGAATACGCTGCCCCCGCCATATTTGGCGGCATTTTCAATCAGATTACCAAGGATTTCGTCGAGATCCTGCCGCTCTATCGCGACCAACGCATCCGCGCTGCCGGCAATGTCCAGCCGTCCATCGGGATAAAGCCGTTCAACCGCGCGGCGCACCGCCTCGGCGCTTTGGCGCACATTGGTGCGCGCTTGGCCCACAGCGCGGCGACCAACCGCGCGTGCGCGGGCAAGATGGTGGTCGACATGGCGTTGCATCGTGCGGGTTTCGCGGAACACGGCCTGGTTGAGATCAGGATCGCGCGCGGTGGCGGCGTTGGTGAGAACGGTAAGCGGCGTTTTTAGCGCATGGGCCAAATTGCCCGCATGCCTGCGCGCCTCCTCTGCTTGACGCTCCGTATGTTCCAGCAGCGCATTGACCTCATCAACCAGCGGTTGAACCTCCACCGGAAGCGGTTCGGTGATGCGGTTGTCGCCAGAGGTCCGCAGCCGTGAGATCGCCGCACGCACCCGGCGCAAAGGCGACAGGCCATAGCGGATTTGCAGCATCGCCATCCCAATCAAGCCCAGACCCAAAATGGCAAAGCTCCAGAACAGGATCTGGCGCACTCTACCGATCTGGGCGTCCATTTCACTGGTCGCACCGGCGACGGCAAAGGTCCATTTGCGCTCGCTGCGCGGCAATGTCACGGTTCGCTCTGCAATCCGGAGCTGTTCATCACGAAACTGATCTGATGTGTAAAATTGCGCCTCACCATCAAGATTGTCGCCGCGTAGGTCGAGCGTGCGATCATCCCACAAGCTGCGCGAAGGATAGGGCTCCAACCCTTCACCGTTGATCTGCCAATAGCGCCCGCTATTGGGTTCGAGAAACAATTGGTCGCCCAATTGCAGGTAAAACTGCGCNTCACCAAACGGGTCTACCTCGACCGAGACCAGCATGGCGTTGAGCGTGTTTTGCAACCGTTCATCGAAGGCGGCGCGAACCTGCGAGGTCAATGTGCGTTCGAGCGCGATACCCCCGCCCAGCAAAAGCACCAAAATCCATGCGGTTGCGATAAATCCCATCCGCCGTGCAAGGCTGGCGCCGGCCTGGCTGGTGACACCTGCGGCGGAGGCACTATCATCCTCTTCCGCTGCGTGTGATGCAGCAGAACCACCCGCGCCGGCGGGGTCTGCGTCCGCCTGCCCCTTATGCTCTTGGGGTGTCGGCGGGGTCGTCGAGGCTGTAACCGAGGCCACGAATTGTTGTGATTACCTCACTGCCAAGTTTCTTGCGGATGCGGGTCACAAAGACTTCGATCGTGTTTGAATCGCGATCAAAATCCTGATCATAAATATGCTCAATCAGCTCGGTCCGGCTCACCACTTTGCCTTTGTGATGCATCAGATAGGACAGCAGCTTGTATTCCTGTGCGGTCAATTTGACCGGCTCACCATCAAGCGTCACCCGGCCCGAACGGGTGTCGAGACGCACATCGCCAGCCGTCAGTTCCGACGATGTATTGCCCGATGCACGGCGGATCAGCGCGCGCAGCCGAGCAATCAATTCCTCGGTCTGAAATGGCTTGGCCAAATAATCATCGGCCCCCGCATCAAGACCCGCCACCTTGTCCGACCAGCTGTCGCGTGCGGTGAGCACCAATACCGGAAAATCGCGCCCTTCCTTGCGCCACATGCCCAACACCGACAGACCGTCAATTTCCGGCAGACCCAAATCAAGGACCACCGCGTCGTAATCTTCGGTTGAACCAAGGAAATGGCCATCCTCACCATCGGTCGACAAATCGACCGCATAGCCGGTTTGTTCCAATGTGGTTTTGAGCTGTTGTCCCAATGTGGGTTCGTCTTCAACGATCAGAATGCGCATAGTCCACCGTAATGCTTTGTTTGCTTTGCTTGAGGGGTGCGCCTTTGCTTCGCCAAGGTCAAGCGCACACAAATAGGCTTATTGGGCTTAGTCCCCCGGCGATTGTTCGTGATTGGCGAGCGGCCCCTAATTTGACCGGTTTATAATCTGGCCGGTGCGGGCATCGACATCGATATAGATCACGCGCCCATCCCGGATAAATTTCAAACGATAAGCCCGCGCCGTGCTGTCATAGAGGGGTCCCAGATATTCTGCCCCCCGCATTTGCGGCAATATCCGCCGTTCAATTTCGCGCAGCGGCAATTTGTTGCCCGCGCGCATTTCACGCCTCGCATCCCCTTGGTCAGAGCGCGATTGATCCTGCTGCGCCCGGGGGTCGCCCCCCACTGCCGCATCACCAACAGGGCCAGTGGCCGCTGATCCGACAGCTGACACCGCCAGCGCAGTGCCGGCAATGCAAGCAGCCAGAAGGGAGCGAGCTTTTGTCATAATGCGATCATGCCTAGACCAGCAGCGTTGAACAAGCCGTGAATGCGAAC
>JABSPI010000183.1 GCA_013214365.1 Erythrobacter sp. | reverse complement strand
TTATTCGCGCTGCGGTCTTGCGGCGGTGAGGGGGCACTCATGACCGGGCCCGTTTGGCGCTGGATGCTTCTGCCTTCTTCCCGCCTGTGCTGCTTCCGCCTGCGCGGGTGGTCGGGCGCGGCGGATAGCGCAGCGCCCCGGTGGGATCGGACAGCCGCCCTTTATGCAGCCGCATAATCAGCGAATCGGGCACTTTTTTAAGCAGGTGCACATCGTGAGTGGCGACAATCACTGTGGTGCCCACGCGGTGGTTGAGCGCTTCGAACAGGCGCAGCAATTTGAGCGCCATATCGGGATCAACATTACCGGTCGGCTCGTCCGCAATCAGGATCTGTGGGCGGGCAATCACTGCGCGCGCAATCGCCACGCGTTGCTGTTCGCCCCCCGACATGGTTGGCGGGATTGCATGAGCGCGGTGCGCCAGGCCAACCCATTCGAGCATATCATTGACCGATTTTGTGATCTTGGCCTCGTCGGTCCCCGCCAGCCGCAATGGCAGCGCGACATTGTCAAACGCCGAGAGTGTCTGCACCAGCCGGAAATTCTGGAACACCACGCCCAGCCGCCGGCGGAAATCGGGCAGGCGGGTGCGCGGAAGCGTGATCATATCCTTGCCGAACATGCGGATGCTGCCGCGCGAGGGGCGCTGGGCGAGATAGAGCAATTTGAGCAGGCTGGTCTTGCCCGCGCCGCTGGCCCCGGTGAGGAAGTAGAAACTGCCTGGAAATAAAGTGAAAGAGACATCGCTCAGCACTTCGGCATCGGTGCCATAGCGCAGGCCGACATTGTCGAATTTCACGATTTCGGCGGGCCGATCGGTCATGATGGCGGGGTTATCAGCGCACCGGAGGCGGGGAAAGCCCAGTTTCGCCCCTATCGCCCATGAATTTCCCAAAACCGGGGCGGTTTTGCGCGCCAATGTGGAAAAATCGCCTGTTTTGCCCCGTGCAGCGGCAATTGCCCTTGTGCGCGCATCGTGGGTGATTAAGCACTTTTTTCACCATGATTATTTCGTGCCCAGCGTGCTCGACCCGCTATGTCGTTCCTGAAAGCGCTATTGGCGTGGACGGTCGAACTGTGCGCTGCGCCAAATGTAAGCACAGCTGGTTCCAAGATCCGCCCCCGCTCGATCTGACACAGGCCGCGCCAACGGGCGCTGCAAATCCGCCACCAGCCCCAGCCGAAAAGCCCGCATCGGCCCCACAAGCAGGACCAGCAGGGCAACCGGCACCAAAGCCCCAAACCGAGCCGGGACCCGCAACCCAAGATGTGCAGCCCTCGGTCAGCCATTGGCGCAGCTCGGATGCGCCCGCAACGGACGGGGCGACGCCCCCTGCGGCGCAGGACGAGGCGCAAGCTGCAATGCCGGCGCCCAGCCCAGCGCCACAACCGGCCCCAGAGCAGGCCCCGCAAACGGCCGCCCAAGAGCCCGGTTCAACACCAGAGCAGGCAAGCGGGTTGGATCCCGATGCCGATCCGCTGGCGGGTGAATATGGCGAGGATGCAGGCAAGGACGACGATTTCGCCTTTGACGAGGATGAGCACGAATACGATCCGGCCACCTCGCGCTTTGATTACAGCCCGCCCTTCTCGCAGCGGCGCAATTCGCTCAAAATGTGGACCATTGCGGCCGCTATCTTTGCCGCATTGGCATTGGGCACGGCCGCGGCGGTGAATTATTACGGACTGCCCAATTGGCTGCCGATCGCGCAGCCAACATTTGGGATTGGCAAATCCGATCTGACGCTCGATTTCCCTGTCGAGCAACAGCGCAAGGAGACGCTTGAAAGCGGAGAAGAGATTTTCCGGGTGCGCGGTTCGATCGCCAATACCGGCCAGCAAAGCGTGAATGTGCCGAGCCTGTTGATTGTGTTTCGCGATGCGCGCGAAAAGAATATCTATTCCTGGGTGGTGGTGCCCTCCAAACGTCAATTGGCGCCAGGTGAGAGCCTCAATGTCACCGAAGCGATCACCGATATACCTGGTACAGCGCAAGCGGCAGAGATCGGCTGGTCGCCGGATTAAGGCGCGCTCTTTGCCCGAGTGGGTTCAACTGAATTCGATCCAGATGGTGCCCGCCTCGTCGCGGCGGCGTTGAATGCGCCGGGCGGCGCCATTGCTGCGTTCTCCGGGCGGCGCTTGCAAGCTGGCAGAGATTCGCTCCGGGCTAAGCACCCGGACTGTGGCGGTGCTGCTTTGTGCGATAGGCGCGCGCTCGGCTGCGCTGGCAGGTTTGGGCGGGGCGATTGCCACACCCGATGCAGCGCTTTGGGTCATAAGCACAAAGGCGACGGCAAAGCTCATAAATTATGGTTTCCGCGTGGTTTACCATTTTCACAAGCCAGGCTTTGCCTTGATCCCGCCATGGGACACGCAGGGGGGACAAGCTTACTTGCGGTGACGAATGACAATCCTCGCACCAAAGCCCTTGCGCGCCTCGTAAGCTGTTGCTAAGGGCGCGCACCTACCACGGGTGATGCATCGGGCATTGCCCGGCTTGATGAGTGCGGTCGTGGCGGAACTGGTAGACGCGCAACGTTGAGGTCGTTGTGGGCTAACGCCCGTGGAAGTTCGAGTCTTCTCGACCGCACCATTTTTCAAAAATTTGGCACAGCAAACCCCTGCGGGCCCGCCAGCATCGGCATTGCGGGTTCAGGGCGTGTGCGCCCCTATATGCGGGGCCCTATATGTGCCGGCCTCTATATAAGAGTATTATGCGCGGGCTTAGGCCTTCGCCAAGCGCGTGCCGAGCCCTGCGCGTTCGAGCGGTGGGCCAAAACGCTGCGTCATCAGATCGGCGCGGCCATAGGGTTCGAGCAATGCCCGCACGCTTGCCTGCGCCTCTGTATCGAGCGCGCCAAAGGCGGTCTGGATCCGCTGCATGCGCCAGACCGTGTAGCTGAACGGATTGCGGATATAATCGCCGCCACCAAGCCGCGCGGTCACATCGCGCAAAGTGCGCGGCAATCCGGCCCCGCTGGTGAGATTCTCGGCCTTGACCACGTCTTCAATTGCGGCGGCGCTTTCTGAGAGCAGAACCGGCATTTCATCGAGCATCATCGCCACCAAGGGTTCAAGCGTCGGGGCGATCGCATCATCGGGCAACAGATCGCCATGCGCGCCTTCGCCATTGTGCAGCCGGTCGCTCCACGCGGCCAGAACCGGGCGCGCAGCCATCCATTCGCGCCGCGGCCACGGGTCGCGATTGACATGCGCGGCCAAGCAGCCAAGCAGCGCAAAATCAGCAACGCTGGGATGTCCGCCAAACAGGTAATCATGCGCGGCAAAATGCACTTCGAGCAGGTCAAAGAGTTTGAGCGCCCACGCCTCGAGCTGTTCCTCCTGCCCTCCGGGGCGCAGGCCCACCACTGCCTGCGCGCGCGACATGCTGGATTTGAAAACCTTTGTCGCCACCCGGCGCGAGATAAACAGCGGGACACCAGGCAACAGGTCGCGCGCCGAGGCATCGCGCAGCAGCGTGTCCCAATTCTCCGGATAGGCCCAGCGCGTGCGCAGCGAGACCGCCATCAAGCCATCATCGAACCAGTTTTCAAACAGCTGCGCGAGCATGTCTTGGCGCGGGGTCGCCGCGATGCAGGCGCGCTCGGGATGCAGGCGTTCAAGCTGCGCCATGATTTCGGGCGTATCGACCAACCATTGCCCGCCGCGCCCACGCAGAACCGGCATAGCGCGCACGCCGGTATTGCGCGGGATCGTGCGCAGCAAGTCATAGAGCGTGCAGGTCTTTTCCTCATAGCTCACCCGTTTGTGATTGAGGAACCCTCTGAGCTTGGCGGAGAAATGCGAACATTCCCACGCATACATGACATAATCGGCGGTCACTGATTGTCCTTTTGGCCTGGCTGCTGCGCGCGTCATGCCGCCGGTTTTCGCAGGCGTCAATCTTTTGGCACTTTACGCGCCATAATTCTGCATTGCCGCTTCATTGGGGAAGAGCGCGGCCGCGATTGCGCGGGCGGCGAGGGAGCAATAAAATACCGGGTCCCAACATTTGGGAAAATTTCCGAAGTGTTCGAAATTGCCCCCTGAGGGGCGCCCGGGCCAAGCTTTGAAAACCCCGGAATTCTGGGCTTTTTCAAGTTTGGCACGGCTCCTGCACAGTTGTTTTCGACCGGCGGGAACGTCCCGCTGACACCCAAAACGACACTAGGAGTAATGACAATGACCACCACCAACAACAACACCAACCTTTTCGCTGGCATCTTCGCACTGGGCGTTTCGGTCGTGCTGTTTGCGACCGCCATCATCCCTGCAAGCCCCGGCCTCGTCGCTTAATTTCCACCCGCCAAATTCTTCAAAGGACCCGATTATGATC
>JABSPI010000182.1 GCA_013214365.1 Erythrobacter sp. | reverse complement strand
CCTACGAGAGGTAAAACTGAAGCTTTACCCACTGGTAAAAATTTCTTTTCAGTTGATTCGAGAGGACTGCCAACTGAATCAGCATGGAGTGTTGGTTGTCAGTCCGCTTCACAAATACTTGATTTATACAAACAAGATAATGGAGAAGATTTAAAAAATATAGCAATATCTGTATGGGCAACATCCACAATGAGAAATGGTGGTGAAGACATTTGTCAAATATTATATTTATTAGGAGTACAGCCTATTTGGGATGGGCCCTCAAGAAGAGTAGTAGATCTAGAAATCATTCCTTTATCTGTTCTCGAAAGACCAAGGGTTGATGTTACTTTAAGGATTTCNGGAATGTTTAGAGATGCATTTCCACAGTTAGTTAAATTAACTTCTAAAGCAATAAATCTTGTTTCTAATCTTGATGAGGATGATAAATTTAACCCTCTTGCTGGGGCATCAAGGGATGGTGATTCAATTAATCGTATATTTGGTTCAGCGCCAGGTTCATATGGAGCTGGTCTGCAAGAACTAATTTCAAATTCTAATTGGGAAAATATTGATGATTTTGGAGAATCTTTTCTTAATTGGAGTAAGTGGATTTACAGTGATAATCTTGAACCTATAGAGGATAAAAAATCATTAGAAAATGCTCTTAAAAATGTGCAGTTAGTTGTTCATAACCAAGATAATAAGGAACATGATATTTTAGATTCTGATGATTATTATCAGTTTCAGGGTGGATTATCTTCAGCAGTAAAAAAATTGAGCGGTAAATTTCCTGAAATGTATCATGGTGATTTATCAAAATTTGGATTATCTAAAATTTCAAAATTACAAGATGAAATTAATAAAGTTGTTATATCAAGAATACTTAACCCTAAATGGATAAATGGAATGAAGGATAATGGTTATAAAGGAGCGTTTGAATTTTCAGCTACACTAGATTACTTATATGCTTTTGATGCTTCTACTGAAGTAGTCTCAGATTGGTGTTATGAGGAAGTTTATAAATCATGGTTATGTGATCTAGATCTTAGGAATTTCTTTCTAGAGAATAATCCATGGGCTTTAAGAGATATTGCACAAAGATTTCTTGAAATTGTCAATAGAAAAATGTGGAATAATTGTTCATCAGATGTCATTGAAAATTTAAAGAACATAATTATTAATACTGATTCAATAATTGAAAAAAACGAATTCTGAATTATCTACCTAATAGCGAAAGTCCATGACTATCTGTTCCGCATGTTTTTAGCATTGAATATTTATCTGCTAATTTATCTATTTCTGAACATACAAATAAACTAGGATTCCATACTTCATTAAGTTCATAATCGTACCAAACCTCTATTCCATCAATACCTTGTATTTTGGCCTCTGGAATTAATTTATAAAAGGGAATCCTATATCTCGCTGGATGTGCAAGAAATGATAAACCACCAGCTAAATTTATTGCTTTTATAACTGATTTAATATTTAAATCATTACCTATTGGAGACTCTCCAAGGATGTAGGGATTTAGGTATTTACTTTTTATATCTATTCCCAATCCAATTACATGTACTAAACATCCTAGAATCAAACAATTAATTTCTATTCCCGAAATTAATGTAAAAGAATCTTTAGGATAATTTTTGAGTATATTATTTTTTTTTATATATTCATGAGCTTTAATTGTATGATGATCGGTTATTGATAAAAATTTCAAGTTATTTTTATAAGCTTGTTCTAAAAGTTCATATGGTTCTAAACTTCCATCACTAAATTTTGTATGACAGTGAAAATTAATATTTTTAGGACAACTATTTTTATTAATATTGGAAGTTAATTTTACTAAGTCTTCCCTATTCATTACTTAATGAATTCTCATTTTTCTTTCTAATCTTTGCATATAATTGTATTGAAGCCAACATGAAAATAATTAGTCCAACTACGCTCCATGTAGCAACACTAGTTGGAAAATTATTTTTAAAAATAACTAAAAGTACAATTATAAATAATAATAAAGTAGGCAATTCATTTAATAATCTAAGGTTTTTTGCTGAAATGGTTGAAGTACCATTTTGTAATGAATACATTATTTTATAACAATAAGAATGATAAATTACTAATCCCAAAACAAAAGAAATTTTAATTTGCAACCACTTCTCACTTAACCAACTTGGTTGCATAATAACCATGCAAATAGCCATACTTAAAGCTAATATCATCCCAGGTGTTGTGATTATATTCGCCAGCCTTTTTTCCATCAAGGTGTATTGTTTATTAAAGGCAATTTTTAATTCATTATCCATATTTTTAGATTCTTCATGATATATAAAAAGTCTTACTAAATAAAAAAGTCCCGCAAACCAAAC
>JABSPI010000181.1 GCA_013214365.1 Erythrobacter sp. | reverse complement strand
CAGATGTCTTGCTGGTGCAATCAAACATTGCCAAGACGCGTACATTCAAAAAACGCAAGGCGATTTCATTTATGCAAACCCAAGCCACTGACGGTGCAATAAATCTAACTTCTACCGCGATCCAATGGGTCGAGGCGCATTTCATCTCCATGGTAGGAGCAGTTTTGGTTTTGATTGTCGGCTGGGCGTTGGCCCGTTGGCTGTCGCGCTGGGCAGACCGGGCGCTCTCAAACTCCGACCGGTTCGATCAGGCGGTTGCTGATTTTCTGTCCAGCCTGATCAAATATGCGCTTTACGCTTTGGTGATTGCGACCGTTTTGGCGCAGTTCGGCGTAGCCACTACCAGCATTCTTGCTGTGCTTGGTTCGATGGGTCTTGCCATCGGTCTTGCTCTTCAAGGGACACTTAGCAATGTGGCTTCTGGCCTGATGATCCTGTCCCAGCGACCCTTTCGTATCGGCGAAGCCATTTCGGCCGGGTCGATCAGCGGGAAGGTTCAGGAGATTGGGCTTTTCACGACGGAGTTGAAACAGTTCGATGGCCTGTTCGTACTGGTCCCCAATTCGGAGCTTTGGAACCAGCCCATTGTAAACCTTAGCCGTCATCCTGTTCGCCGGTTTGAGTTGACTATTGGCATTGGCTACAATGATTCAATGGAGCAGGCGCGCTCTGAATTGCTTGCGCTTGCCGCCGCGGACGAGCGGGTTCTTAAAGATCCGGAGCCGGTTGCCTTTGTCAGTTCGCTGGATGATAGCTCGGTTGGTATTGGTTTGCGGGTTTGGTGCGAGACCAGCGAATATGCTCCCTTGAGTTGGGCTCTAACCGAGGCGGCTAAGAATCGCTTCGATGAAGTCGGTATCTCAATCCCGTTTCCGCAGCGTGAAGTGACGACCAAAGCGGTGGGCTAAGACACTTAATCAACCGCGCGCGGGACAAGGCCTAGCCGCTCGCGCGCGGTCCAGCGCTGCATCAACAACACTGCGGCACAGGCAAGGCCAACCGCCAATCCGATCCAGACGCCAACACCTTCCAGCGAGGTGTAAAAGCCGGACCCGATTGCTGCGCCGATACCTGGCACCCAATAGCTGAAAATAGCAATCCACATCGGCACACGGGTGTCTTGNAAACCGCGCAGGGCACCTGCGGCCACCGCTTGCACGCCATCGACCAATTGGAAGGCCGCAGCAAGCACCAGATATTGCAAAGCAAAGCCGACCAAAGCTGCGTTTTGCGCCGCATAGGGATCGACATAAATTGAGAGCAGCGTGTATGGGGCAAGCAGCATGGCGCTGGCGGTCAGGGTCATAAATCCCGCTCCGAGCCCAAGTGCAACCCAGCCGGCACGTTGAATTCCCACCGGATTGCGCGCACCATAAAAGTATCCAACCCTGATGGTCACCGCTTGGCTGACACCAAAGGGGATTTGAAAGGCCAGTGAGGCCAGTTGGAGCGTCAATGTGTGTCCGGCCAATTCGGCTGCTCCGATACGTCCCATCAAAAAGGCCGCGGCGCCAAAGATGCCTGCCTCTGCGCTGACCGTGAGCGCAATTGGGGTCCCAACGCGCACGATTTGCCAAAACCGGTCCCAATCGGGTGCCCAGAGGCGGCCGAAGACACGATAACGGTGGAGGCGTGGGTCCAACCTGATCGCGATGACATAGGCGAAAAGAGTGAACAGGGCCGTCAAAATGGTTGCGATCGCGGCTCCTCTTAGGCCGAGCTCCGGCGCGCCGAAATTGCCGAAAATGAAAGCGTAATTGGCAAATCCATTAACGAATATGCCCATGGCGGTGATTGCGGTTGCGAATATGGGGCGGCCCAAGGCTGATACGAAGTTGCGAAGCACAGAGGACAAGAGCATCGGCACCATCGAGAAGATGATCACGCTATTATATTCATTGGCGAGCGCGATGATCGGCTCTTGCTGACCTGTCATGCGCATTATTGGCTCCAACAACAGGCATAGTCCGAGGCCGATAATACCGCATACAATTGCCAACCAGAGCGCCATTCGCACTGAGCGGCGCACAGGGCGCAGCGCCGGCGCCCGCGCACCGATTGCCTCTGCAATCAATGGGGCAACCGCCCCGGTCAGGGCTGTCATAGCCCACAAGACAAGCCCAAACAGCGAGACGGCCAATGCGGAGGCGGCAAGTGGCTCTTCCCCCAGTCGCGCGATAAATATGACATCGATCGCATAGGTGAGCATTTGCAGCAAATTTGCAGCCACAAGTGGCGCAGCGAGTAGAGCCGTGTCACGCAATTCTTGCCCCCATGACGGGGGAGGTGTTGTGCCTGCCGATTGCGGCGCATTGAGGTTTGCTGTGTCGCTCATATTTTGATCCGCCCGCGCGGTTGAGCGAGCCGCACCGGATAGGCTTGTCTGGTGATCGGGGAAAGGGAAATATTGATAGCCGGACCCTTGTCGGGCGAAATTCCGCTTCATCGACATGGTAAAAATGCCCATAAAGCTGCTCGGCAAATGGGGAATCATCGCGCATGGCAGCGCAATCACATCGAATGTCTGTGAATGATCGCGAGGGCGGCCTTTATGGCGCTGGGTATTTGTTGTCCGGTCCGTTCACTGCGGTTGAACGAGCGGCGCGTGATGCCGAAATGCTCCGCAGCCCTGTTGCGAGGAATTCGAGTCCGTCGATCAGCCGGGCTTGCATGCCTTTTTGGGGCTGCAATTGCGGTGGTGGCTGTCACTCTTCATGATGCATCGCTTGGTGATATCGGGTCCGCCGTCGCCTGTATCGAAATCCTCAATCCACAACCGCCAATCGCACAAGATGTTGGTCAGGCGGCGGTTGAATCGTCGGCCCTTAAATATGCGCCATCACCAGGGCCCTCTGCAATCGTGCCCATATTGGTTGCAAGACGCGAGAGTGCCACTGCCAATGCATTCGAGGCAGAGGTGGCCGAAGACATATTGCAATCCGGCTCCCAGCGCTTCGACTTGGCTTTTGCGGGTGTTGCGCGGCCCTCTTTGGAGGCGACAATTGTGACCGGCAATGCCGGGCTGTCTGTGCCGAAACCGTTGATCGCAAATGCAGAGCAGAATTCCCCAAATGCCGCGATGCGCGTGGGCTCTGATGAGGCTGAACCCTATTCCTCCGTTGAGCCGATCGGCATTGCGATCCCTACGCGCGCCCCTCAGCCCGAGTTTGGCGCCCGGGCGGCTATGGAAACAGCGCTTGTTCAGAAAGCCTC
>JABSPI010000180.1 GCA_013214365.1 Erythrobacter sp. | reverse complement strand
CAATCGCGTGGCCATTGATGGAAAGCTCTTCTTGGCGAAGCGGGATCGGCTCACCGCTTGCCACGCGCAGCTGCCATTCGACCAAGTCCACGCCGGTGATCTCTTCGGTCACGGGGTGTTCGACCTGAAGCCGCGTGTTCATCTCCATAAAGAAGATGCGGTCGGCGCGCAGGCCTTCGCTGGCGTCGGCGATGAATTCGATCGTGCCTGCGCCCTCATAGTCCACCGCTTTGGCGGCGCGCACGGCGGCCCCACAGATTTCCTCGCGGGTGGCTTCGTCCATGCCCGGCGCTGGGGCCTCTTCGATCACCTTTTGGTGGCGGCGCTGGAGCGAGCAATCGCGCTCGAACAGGTGGACGACATTGCCGTGGGCATCGCCGAAGACCTGCACCTCGATATGGCGCGGGCTGGTGATCCACTTCTCCAGCAGGACCTCATCATTGCCAAAGCTCGCCTTAGCTTCACGCTGGCAGCTTTCGAGAGAGGCGGCGAAATCTGCCGGATCATCGACCTTGCGCATCCCCTTGCCGCCGCCGCCTGCAACCGCCTTGATCAGGACGGGGTAGCCGATTTTCTCGGCCTCAGCGGTGAGGCGCTCCAGCGATTGGTCTTCGCCCAAATATCCCGGCGTCACCGGCACGCCGGCGGCAATCATGCGCTCTTTGGCGGCGTCCTTGAGGCCCATCGCCTCAATGCTTTCCGGCTTGGGACCGACCCAGATCAGCCCTGCCTCAATCACAGCGCGGGCAAAGTCGGCGTTTTCCGAAAGGAAGCCATAGCCCGGATGGATCGCCTCCGCGCCCGTTTCCTTGGCCGCGGCAATAATCTTGTCGCCCACAAGATAGCTTTCAGCCGCAGGCGAGGGGCCGATATGCACCGCTTCATCCGCGGTGCGCGTGTGCAATGCCTTGGCATCGGCATCGGAATAGACCGCGACGCTCGCAATCCCCATGGATTTGGCGGTGCGCATAATGCGGCAGGCAATCTCGCCGCGATTGGCGATGAGGAGCTTTTTGATCATGAATGTGGGTTAGTCCCACGCGCCCAATGCTTCAAGCGGTCATGCCGATTGGGGGCGGAAATCCTTGATCCCCCACGTGATCGGGCCGTCGGGATGCTTCTCGCGGTTGATTGCCGCGGACAGGAATGCGCGCATGCCATAAGCCGCCTTTTCCCAGCGCGGGACATAGGTGCGGCTGTTCCACGCCTCGGCCCCGCGGGTGCGAACCTTGCGCCCGATCGCGCCGTAAATGCGCGCCGCGGACAGCACCGCCCAGCGGCTGCGGAAGGGCAGGCGTTCAGCGCCCACGCGCGCGGCCGCCTCGTGCTTTTCGACCAGCGCGACAAGGCGCGCGGCCATTTCGGCNAGNTCNTCGCGGTGGTGGGGTTTGGTGTGTTGGCCCGGTTCAATATCTTGCTCAACCAGCCATTCGACCGGCAGGTAGCAGCGCCCCGCCGCGTCATCTTCAACGATGTCGCGGGCGATATTGGACAATTGAAACGCCAGACCCAGATCATTGGCGCGGTCCAAAGTGTCCTTGTCCGCCGGATCGACCCCCATCACCACCGCCATCATCACGCCCACCGCGCCCGCCACGTGATAGCAATAGCGCATCATATCGGCCTCGCTGCGCGGGCGCCAATCTTCGGAATCGAGTTGAAAGCCGGCAATCACATCTTCGGCCATTTGCGGGGTCAGCCCGCATTCCTCGGCCACCACGCCCAAAGCATCGAACGCCGGATCGCCGGTCGGCTCCCCGGCAAAGGCTTGGGCGGTCAATTTGCGGATATGGGCAAGGCGCGCATCAAGGTCGGATTGATCGCCCAATTCGCCGCCCAGAACCTGATTGTCGGCAATATCATCGCACCGCCGGCACCAGGCATAGAGCAGCCACGCCCGCTCGCGGGTTTCGCTGTCGAACAGCTGCGAGGCGGCGGAAAAGCTTTGCGAGCCGTGTTTTATCGTGGCCCTGGCATGGGCGACGAGAGCCGCGCGGGTTTCAGCGTCAACTGGCATAGCCCACGTCTATAGCTGTTCCGCTTTCATTTGAAAGATCGGAGTGTGCGGCTGGTAAGATGCCATTTTGTCGAGCAGGTCAGGCAGCGTTTCGGCATGGATCAGGATGTTTTGATGCGCGGGCCTGACAAAGCCGACATCGGCCATCTTGGTGTTGAAGGCGATCAGCTCGTCGTAAAAGCCAAAGGCGTTGAGAAGGCCCACCGGATTGGAGTGATAGCCCAGCTGCGCCCAGCTCATCGCTTCCCACAATTCGTCCATTGTGCCCACGCCGCCGGGGATGGTGACAAAGCCGTCCGAGAGATCGGTGAAGCGTTGTTTGCGCTCATGCATGCCCGAGACGGTGTAAAGCTCGCTGCAATCGTGATTGGCCACTTCGGAATTGGCGAGCGCCTCGGGGATGATCCCGATAACTTCGCCACCAGCCTCGAGTGCGCCTTTCGCAACCGCGCCCATCAGGCCGAGCCGGCCCCCGCCATAAACGGTGCCGATGCTGCGTTCAGCGAGCGTCTTGCCGACTTCATAAGCCAATTCGATATAGCGCGGATCTTCGGGTGTGGCCGAGCCGCAATAGACTGCTAGGCGTTTCATATTATTCAATAATCTTCAATTGGCATTGAGACCCATCTGGCAGGTCTTTGATCTGTTCAGCGACCGACCCTGTGAAGTGAATTAGCTCAATCAACGGCCATGTCCACATGTTCTGCGCACAATAGTCTCCCTCGATCAGCTTCTCAGGCTTCAGATTAAATACTGAACCCTCGGGCGGGTCACCCATGATGGTTCGGGCTTTCTCGACAAGCTCGCCGCCCCACCAAAGTTCATTGGCTTCTGGCTCGTCGAGATACGCCTGCGCCTCCTGCTGCGATCCAAGCGGAAGGACAGCCATGCCGTCTGGATCAATGTAGAAAAAGAGCTCGTCCGGGTCACTGACCAAGAGATGACCCATCGGGCTATGCGCCCATATCCGAGACGCGGTGATCCCTGTCCAACCCCAGGCTTCGTTCACTGCGTCAAGGAGGCTCAAACCGTCGCCTTAATCGCCAAATCCTCCAGCACAATACCAGCGGTCGCTTTCGCGCTGCCGACAACGCCCGGAATGCCTGCGCCCGGGTGCGTGCCTGCGCCGACGAGATAGAAATTGTCGATCACGTCGTCGCGGTTGTGGCCGCGCAGATACGCGCTCTGCCACAGCACTGGTTCGAGGCTGAACGCGCTGCCCATATGGGCGGAGAGGTCCTCGCTGAAATCCTTGGGTGCATAGTGGAATTTGGTCACGATCCGATCGTGGATATCGGGGATCAGGCGGCGGCCAATTTCGTCAAGGATCGCCTTTTCCAATTGCGGCCCGACCTCGTCCCAATTGATCGGCATCTTGCCCATATGTGCAACCGGGACCAGCGCGTAAAACGTGCTCTTGCCCGCGGGCGCCATGCTGGGGTCGGTGACGGTCGGGTGGTGCAG